>CAIMOS010000128.1 GCA_903843135.1 uncultured Ignavibacteriales bacterium
CATCGCACTATGCGGAGTGATTACATTAGTGGTGATGGGTTATTTCGGCAGAAAAGAACTGAAAATGGCTAATAACTTACTGGTAGAGCAAAAGAATCAAATAGATAGCAGCCGGCTTCAGCTCGAAACGACCCACCGCGAATTGCAGGAGAGCGAAGCTAACCTGAACGCGGCCCAGGAACTTGCGCAGGTTGCCAACTGGGAGTGGAATCTCTCTGAAAATAAATTCAGTTTTTCCGAAATGCTTCCGAAAATATTCGGCATCCCAAAAGAAGAAATTAAGTCAAATTTCCGGAACTCCATTCTCTCCGTAATTCACTCCGACGACCATCGTCAGGTATGGAATGACTTTACAAAGAACCAATGGGACCCCGGTGAATACGAAATCCGATACCGGATTCTCCGGGGCGGCGAAATCCGCTGGCTGCGCGCGCACTACAAATGCATCGCCTACCAAGACGGCGGCAACATTAAAATAAACGGCACCATTCAGGACATTACTCTGCTGCAAGAAAAAGAAGAATCAAGAATCAAGATCGAAGCGGAACGATTGTTCGCAGCCGGACTTGTGGATCAGCAGGAGGCAGAGCGGAAACGCATTGCTTTTGAAATTCACGATGGCATAGGACAGGAAATCGTAGCGATGAAAAATCAGGCGGAACTTGCGCTCACCGAAAGGGATCCCGTTAAGGCCTCCGCAGACTGCCTTCAGCAGTTTGTCCGCACTATGCCTGAACTTCTGCAGCAGCTTCGGCGTATTTCCCAGAACCTGCGCCCGGTGCACCTCGAGCGGATGGGTCTCACCGAGACGCTTAGGGAATTAGTGCGTCAGGCGGAAAAGTCCTCGACAATAAAGTTTATTGTGGATATCAAAAATATAGATAACCTCCTGCCGGTTGAAAAGGAACTGCATGTCTTCAGGATCGCTCAGGAGGCATTAAACAACATAAGCAAACATTCCGGGGCGCGGCACGTTAATTTTAATATAGTTAAAAAAGGAAGAAGCATAGAAATGTTAATCCGGGACGACGGAAAGGGATTCAATGTGGAAACACTTAAAGAGGAAGGAAGCGGTTTCGGATTGCAGAGTATGGAAGGCCGCGCCGCAATGCTTGGTGCCGGCTTATTAATTAAGTCGCAAAATGGCGCGGGAATGAGTTTGGTTTTAACTATCCCGGTGGAAGAAGATGGCAAATAATATTAGAGTTTTTATCGCGGACGATCACCCCATTTTTCTTGCGGGCCTTCTCAGCGTTATCGGCAGGCGCGAAGATATCGAAATATGCGGACAGGCAGCCAACGGCAATGACGCATTGGCTTTCATCCGCGCGCTGAAGCCCGATGTCGCACTTCTTGATATTCAAATGCCCGGAATGGACGGTATAAAAGTGGCAGAAGCCTGCCTTAAGGAAAATCCGGCACAGAAAATTATACTTCTGACGATGTTCAACGATGAAAACCTTGTGCGCCGCGCCTTCAATACCGGAGTAATGGGGTTTGTGCTGAAAGAAAATGCCGTCAGCCAGATAACGTTTGCCATAGATGCCGTTGCCGCCAACGGAGTGTACCTCTCCCCGCAACTGACCAAAGTACTGGCTCACCGCCCGGAGAAAAAAGATTCAGCCAGGGATGAGATGTTCACGGTGTCGGAGAAAAAGATATTGAAACTAATAAGCGAAGGGAAGTCCAGCAGAGAAATCGCTTTGGCGCTGAATGTCAGCGGAAAGACGGTAGAAAACCACCGCGGAAATATCTGCAAAAAACTTGGGATAACGGGATCATCGTCGCTGCTGCGCTACGCTATGCAGAATAAGTCGCAATTCGATTAGCGCATTTGTAAAATCCGGGAGGCGCAGCCCTCCTGCCGGTCAATCCGGAGAGTGAACACAATTCTAAAATAATATTCCCCTCTGCGCGGTTACGAAAAAATTAAGCCGCCCTTTCAGTCATACTTCCATCCCAACGGAATCCACAAAAATGATTTTCTCCTTATTTCTGGGGGAAAACCCCCAGAATCCAAAAAAAAAATGAGGGTGTTCCCCTATTTACCGAACAACACTATTAATCTATTTTGGCTGCCGATAAAAAATATTTGCGCAATAAATAAAACAAACATTTGTATATGAAATCTAAGACCGTTGTATCAACCGATAACAAAACAACAAAACGGAAGATAGAGCGAGGCAGTAAAATATCTCACGCTGAGGAGAAAATTCTCCGCCTGATATCGCTGGAGAAAACCACCAGGCAGATCGCGGAAGAGCTTGAACTGAGCCCGAAGACGGTTGAAAACCACCGGGGAAATATCTGCAAGCGGCTGGGTATAACCGGCACATCCGCGCTGCTCAAATACGCGCTCAGGACAAGACAAGAGATTTAATGCCGCCGTATTGGCGCGAACAGTAAAACAATTGTAATTAAAAAAATAACACAATCATAAACAAAACAGAAAGCAGTTAAAATGAAAAACACTTTCCTATTTTTGGCACTTCTTTTTTCCGCCAGCGTCCTTTTCGGACAGGCGCCTTCAACCCTCTCTCTGCAGGGGGTCCTTCGCGAAGTATCGGGCGCTGCCGCAGCGGACGGCGAATATTCGATGACCTTTAAAATGTATGATGTGGCCACAGGCGGCACGGCCCTCTGGACCGAAACACAACCGGCGTTCGTGAACAATGGCGTGTACAGCGTACAGCTCGGCGCGGTTACCCCGCTTGGCCTCCCTTTTGATAAGCAGTATTATGTCGGCGTTACCGTAGGCGGCACAGAGCTTACTCCGCGAATGGTTCTTACCGCGGCGCCCTATACAATGTCTCTCCGCGGCTCAAGCAACGTTTTTGCCGGCGGCGGCGCTGTCGGAATAGGCACCACCACCCCCAACTCACAGGTAAAACTGCACGTCGCGGGAATGTCTTTGTTTGAAACTGGCAGCGTCAATATCTGGTCAGATATATTTCTTGGTCAGGCCGCAGTGCCAAGAAATATGATTGTGGATAATGGGGCGATCTCATTAAAGTCTAACGGCTGGTATCAGGGACTTAAATTCTTCAGCAATTTGAACGGTGCGAGCACCACGGACGGGTACTGGATTCAACGCGGCGGAGACGACTCGAGAAAAAACAAACTGGTCTTTTCCTCCCCCGGCACTGCAAACGCACCTGATGGCGGGTTTCAGTTCGACGATATCAACGCACCTACGCGATTGATGAAGCTTGATAACGGAACAGGCAATTTGACCGTAAAAGGAAATATCGTTTCTGAATCAGGGAGCATTACGGCAACAAGCGCTTCCGTTACCAACGATATAGAATCCAGGAGTCAAAAGGTACCAATTTCAGGGCCGCATAAGACAGTGCTCATTTCCGGAATGGTGAAATGGACGGGTAACCTTGCGTCTTTAAAATGGGGGTCTCACCCGGATTTGGCGGTAACAGGTCTTGACGGCTATAATTCTGTGATAACTCTACCAGCAGGCTACACCACTCAATACATTGCCGGAATCAGCCTTACACCAACCGGCGGGCAGAAATTAAATCTGACGGCTACTGTTCCTGATAACAGCACAACTATAACCGTACGGCAAACCCTTTATAATAACGATACTCAGCAGACGGCCCCCTATTCTTTTATAATATTTTTAAATTATCCGTAGAACATATTCACAACTAAATCATAGAGTTTCAAATGAAAAATATAAGAAACGGGATGATAGAAGGGTTGTGCAGGTTCTGCAAGCGATTGAGGACCCTGAATATGCTCTTTGTACTGCTGCTCCTCTATCCCGGAGGAATATACGCGCAGTCAAAAACCGGACAAGCGGAAAAGGCGACTGAATCATCGGGCATCTTTGGCAGCGCGCCGAACATAGCGCCGATGTATATGCAGCCGGCTCCGGCAATAGGAGACGCGCTTGATATACGCACAAAGCCGAGAAATTTCACCTCTCCGCCCCGAATTGAAGGGCTGGAAGGCGCGGATGTGCAGAGGAATTACGCGGTAACGCACGCTTATATTAAAAGTGACAGCGGCAAGCCCGAAATGAAAAACTCAAAATTCAGGACAACCGCCGCTTTCGGACAATATATTATTGCCGACAGCGTTTCGCATAACTCAAAAACCGGTGAAGCCGGTATGTACGGATTTTACCGCCTCCCCCCGATGGCGCCTTATGTAGCGGCTACCCAGGGGGATTACCCTGACCGCGTTGAGATTAGCTGGAGGTTCGATCCTCTCAGCCCGCCGGCAAATATTGACTTCTTTGAGCTGAAACGCGACGGGGAGGTTATCGCCACGCTCCCTGCAACGGAAACCCTCTATAAGGATTACAATACGCGGCCGGGGCAATACTACCTCTATGAACTGACCGGGAAAAACAAATACGGAGTCAGTCCGGCGGGAAACGAAGTTGGTTTTGTAAATCCTAACGGCACGATAACAGGGCGGATCCTCACAAAGAACGGCGCGCCCGTGAGGGATGTGGAAGTGCTTATGACGCCCAATCTCGGCAAGTCGCTCTATCTGAACGGTGTGAACAACACAGTTTCGGTGGGAAATAAAATGGACTTTAGGGACACCTCATTCACCTTCGAGTTCTGGATGAAGCATAATTCCGGCGACGGCGGCGTATTTGCGTGCGGTGTTGTCAATAATGATGTCAGCATTGATATGATTAGCGGGAGAATGTGGTTGGATGTTGGTACAATGTACACAAGTATTGCCCATCAGCCCGACGGACAATGGCATCATTATGCCTGGGTTTGGGACAATGTGGCAAAACAAGTACGCGCCTACAAAGACGGCGAGAACGTACTTAATACCCAGTTCCCGGCCAATCACAGAATCAATATCTCCGGGCTTGCCGCGTATCTCGGAAAGACCCTTTATTCCGGCGCGCTCTTCAATGGCAACATTGATGAACTGCGCTTATGGAGAGGGGTAAAGGATGCCGCTTCAATTCTCCGGAATATGAACCGTTCGATAAGTACGCAGTCGCCTAACCTTGAAGCATACTGGAGAATGGACGAAGGCAAGGGTAATAAGATTTTCGATTTTGCATCCAGGAAGCATTCGGGCACAGTTACGGGACCCATCACCTTTCAGGACGACCGGGCGCCCATACGCAATACTACTTTTACCGACAACACGGGCTATTACATTGCCGAAGGCATCAACTACGGCACCTCGACAAACTTTACGGTTTATCCCAGCCGTCCGGGCAGAATATTTACTCCTGAAAACCGCCTGATAACGCTTTCGACCAGTAACACGGCGGTTAATAATATTGACTTTACGGATATCTCACAAATAGCGGTTTCGGGAAGAATCACAAATTCGGCAGACCCTACCTGCCTTAACGACACGACCATAGAAATTCTTGTTGATGATTCTTCGTGGACTCCGCGAACCTATGCAAACTCCTCGGGCGAGTATATAATAGAATTCGAGCCGGGCGCGACACACAAGGTATCGCCCAGCAGGAAAGGATATGTTTTCACTCCGGGGTTTTTACAAGTTGACAGCATAAGGGCGCCTCTTGCTCAGAAGAATTTTGCCCAGATGAAAACGTATAATCTGACTGTTAAGGTAGCAGGCGGACAATGCGAACTCGCTCTCGGCGGCACCACAAGAGTTAAGGTTACTCCTCTCCCGGCTTGCGGCGATTTTTCCGTAACGAAGGACATTACTTCTGGCACAACTGCAGTATTCAACGGCCTTGGGCCGTCTATCTATAAGATAGAAGTGACCCGCCCTGCAGGCGATATTGTTTTTGAGGCAGATACGGTTGATATGCGCGACACCTCGCGTATAAAGAAAATGATATATTATGCGCCACTGCAAGTCGTCGTCAGTAATCTGACGCCGGCGGTTACTACTACCTGTCCGCCGGAAAACGTTCCTATTCTTGAGCAGTTAAAAAAATACAGACTTACATACAAAGCCGTTGAAATTTATAACGGTGTGGAATGCGTCATTAAGGGCTCGAAGTTTATTGTGACAAATGAAGTCGCAGACGCTGACTCGCTGATTATTTTGCTGGCTCCAAACGGCACAATTGTGGATACTTTTTATGCCGGTCTGCCAAATATTCTGGCAGGCGGAGCGCGTCCGTATCAGAAACAGATTCTGCTGCGCGCGGTTGATTCTCTCGGCCGGGAATCGCAGCCATTTTCATATTGGGCTTTGGTAACAGGCGTTAAACCGCGGCAGGGCAACACCTTTGCCACAACATCACCCCAGTTGCCTCTGGCTATTCTGCGCAGCCCTCCCGGTGATTTAAGTTTCTCTTATCTTAGCCAGTCAAGCATTTTGGCGAATGAAATTTCGGTGGGTTCTTTCAGCACCGACGGCTCTGTGAAGAATTCAATGTTTTCCATTCTTCCTACTGTTGAGATCGGGCTTGGGAAGGGATTTGTTCAGACGACGATCACCACCGCCTCTATTCTGCAAAAATACAGCAATGTTACCATTTCACACAGTAATACCAAAACAAGTCAACTGCGGACGACCCTGCAGCTGAATGAAACCGTATCAACGCAAAATGTCGGGCAAACATCCGGATTCAAGGGCGATGTAATCTTTGGCGTATCATATAACATTGTTTACGGTATCACTGATTCAATTAAATGGGATGCAGCTGCGTGCAGCGTAAAAGCTTCTGCGGGCGTTTCGATTGCGCCGGACAGCATAAGAACCAAATTCTTTTATACCGAGGAGTATATCCGGAATACCCATATTCCGAATCTTTACTTCCTGCATACAAAGAGAGATTCTTTGCACGCTAAAAACTGGGTAAATTTCCTTAAGTACAATGACTCGCTGAAATTGAAGGCCGTGGACTCGCTGCAGAATATTTCATTCTCTGCCGGCGCGGTTTATTCATACAGCAAGAGTTATACCCGCGACAGCGTACTGAAATTTTCCGATACATTTGATACGCTGAAGTCCAATGGGACAATCGGCGGACTGCTGGTCAACAACGCCGGCTTTACATTAGACAATGGAACAGTAGACTACAATATCGGATTAAGGGATTCCACTTTCTCATACTCCTCGACCAACACCACCGGCTTTACGTTAGCTGACGACGATAACGGCGACGGATTCACCGTCAATATTGCGCAGGACAAAGTGTTCGGCAGCCCGGTCTTCCGGACCGTTGCAGGCCAAAGTTCCTGCCCGTATGAGCCGGGAACATTCGAGCGCGACAAAGCGGTATTCACCGTTAAACACGTCGCGGCAACTAACGTTCATCCCGATTCGATGGTTATCTGGCCGATCCGTCTTGGCAATGCGTCATCAACCGATGAAACACGCGATTATAATCTTAGAGTGCTGAACGCGACCAACCCGAACGGGCTTGTTATCGCGGTCAACGGAATCATAATTCAGAACGGCATTCAGTTCACGATTCCGAAAGGAACCATTCAGACTATGCTGATGGTGAAACGTTCCGCAAATATCTATAGTTACTCAGATATAAAGCTGGTGCTTTCCCCGGCCTGCGCTACTCCCGACCAGGCGGCAAGCCAGTCTGATACGCTGACAATTGACGCGATTAATTATCTCCGTCCCTGCAGCCCTGTGAACATCACTTCGCCTCTGGATAACTGGTTGGTGAATTACTTCTCGGACAACCGCCTTGGCGTTACAATAGCGGGGTACGACACAACTAACTCCGATTTCTATCAGGTGAAACTGCAGTATAGACGTATGTTGGGACCCAGCCGTCCGTTTGGCGGTTTCGCCCGCTATGCCATTGAATCTATTGATGGCAGCGAGTTGTTGCCGCGGATTAACCTCGCCGGCTATCCTGTTGAGGAGTTCCCGAAACGCGTAGATTTTAACACTTTTTACGCGAACACTCTCGATTCGTACGATGCCTCCAAAGAAGACCGCTTCAGTTTACTGACCGGTCCGATGTACGATAACATCTATAGAGATATTGTGCTTAAAGGTTATAACACCGGGAACAATAAAAATGTGAAAAATAAAGGTGGCTTTGCCAAAACACAGCAGAGTTCTTCTCGTGACGAGGGTGACGGCAATTCTTCGATAATGCCGGATAATCCCGAAAACCTGTGGACAAACTTTAAAGTTCTCCCGAAAGACAGTTTAAGCAACTCCGCAAACCCGGGATACTATAACGCGGTATGGCTCAATTCAGGGCTCGACGAGGGACAGTATGAAATTCGCGCGATAACGAACTGCAACGGTTCGTCTATTGAAGCGACATCAGCAATCCTCAGCGGACTTATTGATAAGACCGGCCCGCTGGTTCAGGGA
>CAIMOS010000129.1 GCA_903843135.1 uncultured Ignavibacteriales bacterium
AGATATTAATCCGGCCATCCAGGTAATTGCAGGTTAACAAATGAAAACTGAAACTCCCTTGCTGTACACAACATTCCGCAGCGGCGGGATACGTTTCGACGTCTGTGCCTCCAAGAAAGGCATACGATCAATATCTATGAACTCAAAAGCTGCGTCAGGCAAAGACGGCGCGAAAAAAGCGAAAGCTGATGATCCAGGATTTTTCGGCATCGCCAAACAGTTTGATGAATATTTTTCCGGCACATTAAAAAAATTTAAAGTTCCCCTCGATCCGCAGGGGACAGATTTTCAGAAGAAAGTCTGGAAAGAGTTATCCAAAATCAAATACGGCAATCTCAAATCCTATAAAGATATTGCTGTCGGAATAGGTTCCCCTAACGCGATGAGGGCGGTTGGCGGGGCAAACGGCAGGAACCCAATTCCCGTTATTGTTCCTTGTCACAGAGTAATTAACGCGGACGGCAGTATCGGCGGATATTCCGGCGGCGCGGGGATCAAGGAAAAATTGCTGAAGATGGAGATTGAGAACAGTTAAATTTTGAATTGTAGGGCAAGTCGCGACTTGCCCGCAAAGTCAGACAAAGCTTTTCTCTGAAATAATTCTTTCAAAATTCTCCAAATTAACGAATCTCTCCTGTTTACTATGAATCTGACAGGCGGGGGAAAATGCTGTTGAAAAATTGAGATGCTTTGAATACATTAAAATACAAAAGAATATTATTCATTCACTTGGTGCGAGATATGTCGAAAACAGTAACACTTCGTTTAGAAGAGGAAAACTATCAAATTTTCAAGAAATTGGCGGACAATGATAACAGGCCGATTTCGAACTTTATTGAAACATCAGTAAAACGATTTATTGAGGACAATCTTCTTGTTGATGAGTTTGAAATGGAGGAAATCAGGAATAATGCAGAGCTGAATAAAAGCCTGAAAAGAGGAGTCGCAGATATGAAATCCAAAAGAGGAAGATTTGTCGAATAAATACCAAATATTCGAAACTTCAGAATTTTGTAAAAAATTCGATAAGTTACCTAATAAAGAACGGATATTTGTCGGAAAAAAACTGGAGATCCGGATTTATCCCCAATTGAGGGAAGAGCCGCACTATGGGAATAATATAAAAAAGCTGGTTGATTATAAACCTGAGACCTGGCGATACAGAGTGGGTAAATACCGTTTGTTTTATGTTATCAGTGAAGATGAAAAAATAATCTATGTGCTCTCCATTGATTTAAGAAAGGATGCTTATTAGTTCGAAGTAAGGTGGTCTTCAGCAGAAAGGGTGAAAATTCATTGATATGTTTGATATCTTTAATAAAACTCCGGTCTTCTAAATGATTTATAAAATTAGCGCACTCATATAACATATCCCCCCCCCCCATTTATTTTCGTCCGATTCATAACACTTTGCTTCCACCCCGCAATTCATTCCTGATTACCTTAAGCTCTTAATTAATTATTGAGCAGTTGACTTTGCGAATACAATTTATTAGTTTAGAGAAAAATATTTCGGGAAATACAAGATTAAACCACAAAATAAAAAAACTGATAAACAGAACTTAAATGGTCGGAAATCGTCAAATCCAAAAACAGTTAAGAAGGCAAAATCCTCAAACTCCGCAAGGAAAAGAGGAGAAGTTCTGGTTGCTCTTATAAATAATCTGGAAGATTTCAAAAGTCTTAAAACCGATCTGTGGTACCGCATTCCGGTTAATCAGGTTGAAAAAAGACTAAAAGATATCTGGCCTCCAACCTGGCTGGGATTTTATCTGACGAATGTGTTCGAGAAAGAAAGACATTCGGTGCAATATTACGGAAGAGTAATTAAATACAAAGTGGTGACTCGCCGCGGTCTTTTTCCGGAGGAACCCGAAAATGAATCCAGTGACAAGAAGTATTTCCAGATTTTCATCGAATCCCTTCAAGTTCTACCAAAACCAATTTATAGCCGCAGGTTTCGCAGAGTTGTATTTATACCTACAACCTGGGAAAAGTTAATTTCAGCAGTTGAAATTAACGATCTGTTTGACGAAAGCTCGCTTGAGGATAAATTATGGGCGGAATTCAAACGAAAAAATATTCAGGCCGAAAGACAGGAGTATATAAAGATTGATACTGAAGATTATTTCCTTGATTTTGCTGTTTACTGTGAAAAGGGAAATCTTGATGTTGAAACCGATGGAGATTTTTGGCACGCAAATCCCGAAAGTGCAAAAAAAGATAATTTGAGGGACAATAATTTAATTTCGAAGGGCTGGAAAATCTTACGTTTTACATCATCACAAATCCACGAGGAAATAACCAGTTATTGTGTTCCTAAAATAACAAAAACAATTAATACTTTGGGCGGATTGAAGGAGGGTCGAGTTGTTCCACGAAAGATTAACACGGATAGTAAGTATATTCAACCTTCTTTGTATGATGACTAGAAATAGTACTAGTTTCAAAGACAAAGTATGTGATTCTAGATAAAGTGTAGTGGCGACTCACGAGTCGCCACTACACTTTCCAAAACTACCCTCTGATAAATTTCAATAACTCTTCTGTTTTTTCTTTCATCAGTTTTTCATCACCGCGGCTTTCGACGTTCAGGCGGAGGATCGGTTCGGTATTACTCATTCTGACGTTGAAGCGCCAGGTTGGGTAGTCGATGCTGACGCCGTCGATTTCATCAACGATACCGCCGGTATATTTAGCTTTGATCTCTTTTATTTTATCAGCAGGATTGCTGATAACTGAATTGATCTCGCCCGAGCACGGATAATTTTTAATCATCTCGCCGACTAACTCTGAAAGAGATTTCCCTTCTTCGCTCATTAACTGAAGTACGAGTAAAAACGGAATAACTCCGCTGTCTGAATATGCGTTTTCTCTGAAATAATGATGCGCAGACATTTCGCCTCCGTAAACAGCGTTTACTTCACGCATTTTTTCTTTAATGAACGCGTGTCCGCTCTTTGACTGCACCGCTTCTCCGCCGGCCTGTTTAACGATTTCAACCGTGTTCCAGGTAAGGCGCGGATCGTGAATAACTTTTCCGCCGGGAACATTCTTCAGAATCGATTTTGCGAGCAACCCGACTATGTAATATCCTTCAATAAAATTACCTGCTTCGTCAAAGAAGAAACACCTGTCATAATCGCCGTCCCAGGCAACACCGAGGTGCGCCTTGTTTGATTTAACAGCGTTGATCGTGGGAATGCGGTTATCTTCGAGCATAGGATTCGGTACTCCGTTAGGGAAAGTTGAATCTGGCTGGAAGAATAACTTAATCATTTCAACAGGCAGGGTTGATTCAAGTTTGTCGAGGATCGGGCCGACACAGCCGTTGCCCGCGTTACAGACTACCTTGAGCGGTTTGAGTTTCTTCACATCGAAGAAGCGGCTCAGGTTATTGATGAAATCCGCGCTAAGGTCAAGCGTTTTAATACCGCCGCGTTTTGCAGCGACGGGAGGAAGATCGTTTTTCAGTATCCACTGTTCCATAATGTTAAGGCCGCTGTCGTAACTGACAGGAACAGAATCTTTCTTTACGAACTTCATTCCGTTGTATTCAGGCGGATTATGGCTGGCAGTGATCATTATGCCGCCGTCGGTCTTAAGATGCGACGCGCCGAAGTAGATCATTTCGGTGCCGCACATACCAATGTCAATTACATCAGCGCCGCTGTCCATCAATCCGTTTGC
>CAIMOS010000130.1 GCA_903843135.1 uncultured Ignavibacteriales bacterium
CAAAGCCGCAGAGAAAAAAACTTAGCGCCTTAGCGTCTTGGCGAGAGCATTTTCACGCAAAGCCGCGGAGGAGCAAAGACGCGGCGTCAAAAATTTTGCGACTTGGCGTCTTGGCGAGAACATTTTCACTCAAAGCCGCGAAGGAACAAAGACGCGGCGTCAAAAATTTTGCGTCGTGGCGTCTTGGCGAGAACGGTTTCACGCAAAGCCGCGGAGGAGCAAAGACGCGGCGTCAAAAATTTTGCGTCGTGGCGTCTTTGCGAGAACATTTTCACGCAAAGCCGCGAAGGAGCGAAGACGCAGGGATAAACTTAGCGCCCTGGCGAGAACTTTGCTGCAGTACTCCCCCTTTTGCCTTAAAAACAGTGAGATTATTAAGATATTATTCTTAATTTTTAATTCTTAATTTTTAATTAAACAAATGCCCCCGAAAAAAAAAGACTCCAGGCCGCGACAGATAATTGTCAAAGGCGCCAGAGAACACAACCTTAAAAACATAAATCTGGAGATTCCGCGGAATAAACTCGTGGTATTTACAGGTGTAAGCGGCAGCGGGAAATCATCCCTCGTTTTCGATACCATATATGCCGAAGGTCAGCGCCGCTATGTTGAAAGCCTCTCCTCATACGCGCGCCAGTTCCTTGAAAGAATGAACAAACCGGATGTGGATCTTATCACCGGCATCAGCCCCGCGGTGGCGATCGAACAAAAAACTACCACACGAAACAGCCGGTCAACCGTCGGCACATCCACGGAAATATACGATTACCTCCGGCTCCTTTTCGCGCGTATAGGGCGGACATACTGCTTTAAGTGCGGAAAGGAAGTTCTGAAAGCCAGCACGTCAACTGTTTGCGATTTTCTCGAAACACTTAACGAAGGTGATAAATATTACCTTACGTTTCCGATACACGAACACGAAGGCCGGTCAGTCGACGAAGAAATAAACTCGCTCTCAAAACGCGGGTTTTTCAGGTTTTGGCACAAAGGTGACTATATTGATCTTAACGACGGAGAGTTTCATCCTAAGGTCAAAAAGGGTGTGCGGGTTGTAGTCGACCGGTTCAGAATTTCAAAAGGGAAGATGCGCGATAAACTCGCTGATTCCATCGAAACAACTTTTAAGGAAGGGGAGAACCGCCTCTCTGTAATCAATGCCGACACCGGGGAAGAAAAAGAGCTTAATAAGTTTTACGAATGCTGCGGTATAAGGTATGAAGAACCGGAACCGCGTCTCTTTTCTTTTAATAATCCGTTTGGCGCCTGCCCCGAGTGCCAGGGATTCAGCAAAACCATCGGCCTCGATATGAATCTTGTAATTCCGAATGATTATACGACGCTTGCTGACGGAGCAATAGCGCCGTTCAGAACGGACAAGTTTAACATCAACCAGATGAAACTGATTCAGGAATCCCGCAAGCACAATGTCCCGGTTGATATTCCGTACCGCGAACTTACGCAGGAACAGAAGGATAAAGTGTTTAACGGTTTCGGCTCATATAAAGGAATCAAAAAGTTTTTTGATGAGCTCGGCGAAAAAACTTACAAGATGCACATCCGGATTCTTTTAAGCAGATACAGAGGATACACAACCTGCAGCGTCTGCGGCGGTGCACGGCTCCGAAAAGAAGCGCTTCAAGTGAAAGTCAACGGAAAGAATATCGCGGAAATTGTGGTGATGCCGATTGAAAAAACACTTGAGTTTTTCAGCGGACTGCAGTTAACGGAATACGAACAGAAAGTGGCCGAACGGTTATTGAAAGAACTACTGCGCAGGCTCAGATATCTGGATGACGTTGGCCTTGGTTATTTAACGCTTGACCGGATCAGTTCAACTTTGTCCGGCGGCGAATCACAAAGGATTAACCTTGCCACTGCCCTCGGATCATCTCTGGTCGGTACGCTTTATGTTCTCGATGAACCAAGTATCGGGCTTCATCCCGCGGACAACGAAAAACTAATTAACATTCTTCGCAACCTTCGCGATATTGGAAATTCGGTTCTGGTTGTTGAGCACGACCCGGAAATGATGAGGGCCGCGGATATACTTATAGATATGGGCCCCGCCGCGGGTACGGGCGGCGGATCCATTGTAGCGCAGGGATCCTACCAAGATTATCTTAAAAAGGAGTTTAGCCACTCGTTAACAGCGCAGTATCTGTCCGGTAAGAAGAAAATTTCCCTGCCAGCCCTCAGGCGGGAAAATAAAACCAGCACAATTACTATTGAAGGCGCGCGCGAGCATAATCTTAGAAATATTGATGTAACTTTTCCGCTGAATAAGTTTGTGGCGGTCACCGGTGTTAGCGGGTCGGGAAAGAGCACACTGATTCACAAAATTCTTTATGCGGGAATTGCCGCGGAAAAAGGGCTGCAGGTTGAGGATGCCAGCAAGTACACAAAAATAATCGGGATAAATCATATACAGCATATCGAGGTTGTTGACCAGTCGCCGATCGGAAAATCACCGCGATCAAATCCGATCAGTTACATTAAGGCTTTTGATGTGATTCGTGATTTGTTCGCGCATACACATTTGGCAAAAACAAGGCAGTATACACCGGGTTATTTTTCCTTCAATGTTCCGGGCGGAAGGTGCGATGTTTGTGAAGGTGACGGTTTTATAAAGGTTGAGATGCAGTTCCTCGCGGATATTTATCTTGAATGCGATAACTGTCACGGCACGCGCTATAAAAAAGAAACACTGGAAGTTACATACGCCGGAAAGAACATAGTTGAGGTCCTTGATATGACGGTGGATGAAGCCCTGGTCTTCTTCGACGGAATAAAAAAACTGACCAGGCTGTTAAAGGTTCTTTCGGATGTTGGTTTGGGTTACATAAAACTTGGCCAGCCTTCAAATACGCTGTCGGGCGGGGAAGCGCAGCGCATTAAACTCGCGAATCATTTAACCGCCTCCGATGAAGGCACGCATACGCTGTTTATCTTTGATGAACCTACTACCGGGTTGCACTATGACGATATCTCAAAATTACTGAAGTGCTTTGATATGCTTATTGAGAAGGGTAATTCGGTTTTTGTAATAGAGCATAATCTTGAAGTTATAAAATGCGCTGATTACATTATTGATCTCGGTCCCGGCGCGGGAGATAAGGGCGGGGAAGTTGTAGCCACAGGAACTCCGGAGGAAATTATAAAAAACGGTAAATCTGTTACGGGGAAGTTTCTTAAAGAAGTGATTTATTAATTCAGTCCGAAGCGTTTGTTGAACACAAAACAATCATTAAATTGATTGTAGGCAAAAACTCAACTAAAAAATGTTAGTTGTTTTGGGGTAGAATCATCCTTGATTGAGTAAGTAGTTGAATTTTTTACCTTTGTCACCGAAATAAAATCAAGTGTCTTTAAGTATTTGCTAAGTTTTTGACCAGACCAGTTTAAACTAAGTTCTACCAATAGTTCTTTTGCGTTGAGAGGCCGTATTCGCAACAGATCAATTATCTTTTTATCAATTAAGTCGGATCCCGCAGTATCGTTAACCACGAGCATAGGAGATTCGATATTGGCTCCATAATTTTGTGGTAATACACATCCATCAAAATCCACAGAAACAGCACCCCTTCGAATCAATAATAGATTTGCGTTTTTCTCGTTAATATCAGGATTTCTCACAAAAATTTTTCGACCTTTTCTAAGTCCATCCACCACGCCAGACCAGGTTCCACCCTTATCCGATGACTCGGCAACATAAATTTCAGTTGCCAAACCATATATAATGGGATTTCTGGCCATTGCCAACTCAACCCTCCACGGAGCCTTGGGAAAAAAGGTGCTTAAAACCAATACATTACCATCAATAATCTGTTTATAGTAATTCTTAAATCCAGATTCAAAAGTCATTATACCCTGAGGCAAAACAATTATGCTTTGACCATTATATTTTATTGCCGAATCCAACGCCTGCTTATCCACACCTTTTGCAAAACCGCTGACAATCACCTTAAAATCACGGCTGGCATTTTTAGCTATATTATCAGTAAACCTTAATGAGACGTCAGCAGCATCTCTTGAACCCACAATAGCAACAGAATCTTCTTCAAGAATCTTTTTGTTTCCTTTGATATAAAGAACAACGGGAGAATGTGCGGCTTTCAGATTCGACTTTAATGTTTTTGAGTATTCAGAAGAAGTTATTGGTATTATTTCATAACCCTGATTTAGTAATGCTTCAGCAAGGAAAGCATTGTTTGGCAGGTCGGCCTTAGCCTTCTGTAAATCGAAAACCTGATTATCGCTAAGGCCATAATCCTTTTTCCAATCCTCTTCCCTTAAATGAAAAAAGTCTTCAATCGTCAATTTGTTTTCGTGATAGAATTGTATGATCAGATTATTGGTTTTTTGTTGCCCCCATTTAGGCAAATGAGCTAAAGATATCCAATATGAAGCGTCTTTCATTAATCTAAATCACCTCCGATTGTTCTGGCTATTACTAAAGGGAAAATAAATATTGCATTATGATAAGTTAACAACTTTCCTATTTCTTTTATAGTGGCGCCGCTGTCAAAAATATCATCAATTAACAAAATACTTTTTCCGGTCAATTCTGTGGGCTCAGAATAGCCGAACGACCCGCTTACGTTCTCTTTTTTAAGGTAATTGTTTTGAAACACTTTTTGTTCACTGGTGATCCTGTTTTTGTGAAGATTATCAGAAACCGGAATATTTAATGATGCGCCTATTTTTATAGCGAAATTTTTAACCAAATTCCCGGAAACAGTCGGCGGTACATACACAATTAAGTCAAATATGCGCCCCTGGGAAACCTTACGAAAAGCCCTCAATACGAAATCGATAAGAAAATCGGGATAATCTCCGCCATTTTCATATTTTGAACGATGAATTGCCGATCCAACATTAGATACGCCGTAATACGACGCCGCAACTCCGTTCACAATATTTGAAGCGGGTGATTCTACCTCAAGAACCGGGAAATAGTTCTCCCGAAAGGACTTTAACTTATCCACCCAGTCCGGGGTAACAGAAACCGCTATTTTTTTCTGGCCGCTATTATCGCAATTGTTAAAAGTAAGTGTGGTTTTATCGCCAAGATATTCACACAGAAACTGCATTCTTGAACCGGTTGTTTCGGTGTAGTTTATCATATTATCCAAATCCTTTAATTTTGCTTCACGCAATTCATCGAAAGCTTCTGAGTTTAACGGACCGGAGCCGGGCACAAATTCATATTTTTTACTTCTTCCTAAATTGACTTCACGAACAATTCCTTGTTCTATTAGATCGGCTTTAATAACACGAAACTGGGTTTGTTTTAAGTTGGTTTTTTTAATCAAATCTCTCTCCCCAAGCAGCGCAGATTTCACAGCAGTTATTACTCTTTCATATTTATGCAATGATGGGCGCCCCGCTTCGATAAAAGCTTCTGGTAGTTTTCTGTCCGTTTCGTTATAAAAGAGAACGATATACGCTTGCTGCCCGTCTCTTCCCGCCCGACCTATCTCCTGGTAATAATGAATTGGAGATTGAGGAATCTGAGTATGAATTATAAAACGAATGTCCGGCTTGTCAATACCCATTCCCAAGGCGTTTGTAGCAATAATGCACTTCCATCTGTTCTCCATTAAACCGTTTTCAACCTCAATTCTTGATGCACTGTCAAGACCCGCGTGATAAGGTGTTGAAGAGATGTTTAGATTTTGAAACCATCTCGAATATATTTCTGTATCTGCCCTGGTTCCTGTATATAGAATTCCCGAACCGGGAAAACGAGTTAAATTCTTGCCCAGCCAAATCAACTTTTCGTCCTCAGAATTTACTTTTACAACAAATAGGCGGAAGTTATCACGCATTAAATTTCCGCGAATGGTGCTAATAATGCCCCCAATCTGCTTTTCAATATCTTTTTCAACCCGTTTTGTTGCTGTTGCCGTTGTAGCGAGCACCGGAAGTCCTTTTGGCAAAAGATTTATCAATTTTGCTATTCTCTTGAACGCAGGACGAAAATCGTGGCCCCACACAGAAATACAATGAGCTTCATCCACTACAACCATCGACAGATTTATTCCTCTTGTTGCCTCTATCCATTCGCTGTTTTCCTGCCGTTCCGGAGCTATATAAAGTATTTTAAGCGCTCCCTTTTGCGCTTCTGACATAATAAGAGAGTTTTCCTCAGGAGTCTGTTCGCTGTTAATGCATTTTGCGGATATACCGAGAAGAGAAAGTTTTTTTACCTGGTCGCGCATAAGCGCGATTAACGGTGAAAAAATAACTGTAGTGCCGGGGAAGATGGCGGCAGGAAATTGAAAACATAAAGATTTGCCAAAGCCCGTTTTTTCAATTAATAAGACTTTTTCACCCCGCAATATTTTTTCAATTGCTACCCATTGTTCATCGTAAAAGTTGTCCAACTTAAAGATCTGTTTAAGAAGTTTTTCTGCTTCTGACCTTGTCATTTTAATTATTCCCTGTACTGAAATTAGTTGCTAAACAAAAAACAATTATTTCAAATTTAATATACCCGATTTCCAGAAACTAAAAGTTACCGTACACGACAATAAACATTCACGGGGGTAAGCCAGAGACGTTGGCAATATGGCTTATGTTTCTCACATTTAAATTGTAAAGGATACAGTATAAAATACAATAAAAATCATTAATTTTTTGTGTTCGCACAAAACGAAAATAGTTTGACGGGGAAGATTCGAATACCGGGATAAATTCACTTTGACTATGAAGATCCGGCGAGGAGCGGTATTTAGAAATCATTGAATCAATCTCCTCTAAGGCAACACTCTGTCAGGATCGCATATTCAATTCCAGAAATATTTTTTCATAAGCGCGCCTTTTGAGAAATATGACTCTTTACAGTTTTTTGCAGTCAATACAGGCAAACGGTATCGTTAGCGTCAATCCCTTGTTCCGGGATAATTTGTTAAGCGTTTCTTCTGTCTCGGTAAAGATTTTCTGAAGCATACGTTCGGGTACAATCTCTTTCCAGGGCCCGAGGAAAGCAAGTTTGATGAACGAGTGGTTCAGCATCGCGGAGCCATCCGAGTAATGGTACCGGAATTTATCTTCGCTGACCTCAGTCGTCTCAAATCCGGCATTCCTCAGGATCTTCAGCCAACTGATAAGAGCCTTCCTCTTTTCCAGAATGTGGTTTTCAGTTTTAGCCACTTCTTCCAGCAGGCCGTGGTCTTTTAGAACCGACTTAAATACATCATAAAATTCGTGCATAGTGCCAGGCAGATTAATAGTTACAATAAGCTGTCCGCCTTTCTTAAGCACCCGGTTAATTTCCTCAATTGATTTTTCGGCATCATCAACATTATTTAAACCGTTATTCGAAACCACCAGGCTGAAGAACATATCATCAAACGGAAGCGACTCAGCGCGGCCGCAATGTAATTCAACATTGTCGATCTTTCGCGCACGCATTTTTTGCCTTACCCGGTCAAGCGCCTTTTCCCAGGGATCGACGCCATACACTTTAGAGCTTCCCCCAAGACTCTCCGCGAGTTCAAGCAGGGGATAACCGGTACCGCACCCGACGTCCAAAGCGTTAATATTGTGTTTATATTTTACCCGCTCCAGAAGCTTAAGGCCGAACGGTACAGACCAGGTGGGGGCCTCATCCAGCGATGAGACAAAGTCAGGGTCATTCACATAATAATTTTCGTTGAGATATTCCAGCATAAAATGTCTCCGTTATATTAAGCAATTTACATAACTTTTGTTTTTTCGCTAACAAGCTTCTCAAATAATTTTGTGCTGAGCAGGACCGCCTCGGCTTTTCCGTTTATTGTTATAACCATCGGCCTGCCGCTGCTCTTTAGTTTACCGATTACGTTGACAGTGTCCTTCTTGAGGCTTGAGATGGGAAGGATGTCTTCGCTTATTTTAATTCTCATATTTCCTTTCGGGGAATTAATAAAAAGTTTTTAAAAGATCTTTAAAGATACTGTGCCGGAAATCAATCTGCAACAGACAAAATTATTTTTAATTGAAATCGGCCGGGGTAATGGTTAAGTTTGTAATATGGAACAAAACGAAGATATTATAATCGCCGAAGCAACGCCGCCCGGAGCGGCAGCAATATCAGTCATCCGCTTGAGCGGAAAGAACTCGATCGAGAAAGCAGACACAGTTTTCAGGGGAAGGGTAAAACTTGCCGATTCCCCTTCACACACGCTCCACTATGGGAAAATCCTGAACGACAACGCAGAGACAATAGATGATGTTCTTGTTTCCGTTTTCCGCGAACCCAATTCATATACCGGCGAAGATTCCGTAGAGATCAGCACTCACGGTAACCCGCTGATCACCTCTTCGATAATTGGATTATTCCTGAATAAAGATGTGAGGATAGCGGAACCGGGTGAATTCACGAA
The DNA here is from genome assembly GCA_903843135.1 of uncultured Ignavibacteriales bacterium. GTDB lineage: Bacteria > Bacteroidota > Ignavibacteria > Ignavibacteriales > Ignavibacteriaceae > JABWCL01. The sequence continues at coordinate 8,370 of CAIMOS010000130.1, forward strand.
GCGCGCATTCCTCAACGGAAGAATAGATCTCGCCCAGGCCGAGGCGGTAATCGAGTTAATAAATTCCCGGAGTGAAGCGGCAGTCCGCGGCAGCAGGAATCAACTCGACGGACTGCTCTCACAAAAAATTGATGACCTCAGACAGAAACTTATTAACTCTGTTTCGCTTGTTGAACTCGAACTCGATTTCGCGGAAGAGGAACTGGAGTTTATCGATAACACAACCATAATCAATCTTATCAAAAATATTCAATCGGAAATAGACGCGCTGCTTTCAACGTACAGATTTGGCAGAGTGTTCAGAGAAGGCGTGAATGTTGCACTGGTTGGTTTACCAAATGTCGGGAAGTCATCGCTGCTTAATCATATTCTTAAAGAAAGAAGAGCAATAGTCAGTGCTATACCCGGCACAACTCGGGACATCATACGCGAAGACGTAACAATTGACGGAGTGCTTTACCGCCTGTACGACACCGCCGGAATCCGGGACACATACGATGTTATCGAATTGGAGGGAGTGGAACGAAGCCGGGACGCCGTCCGGAATGCCGATCTTGTTTTGTTTATTAACGAGACCGCGCACCCGTTCGATGTTAATCTTTATGAGGAACTAAAAGAACTGATCTCAGAAGAAAGAATTATTAAGGTAATTAATAAATCTGACTTGGCGGGGAAAGTAGGCGTTATACCTGAGAGCGTTAGAGTCTCAGCCCTGACCGGCGAAGGTTTTGATAATCTGTTTGATATTTTGAAGACGCGGGCGTACGGAGGAGAGAATTATACAGAGAAGAACATACTCGTTTCCAGTTTGCGCCATAAATCCTTGCTCGAAAGAGCAACCGAGCAGCTGACCAACGCCAGACTTTCTGCCGAACAAAAGATGAGCGGGGAGTTTATTTCGGTGGATATCAGGAATGCGATTAACTCCCTGGGAGAGATAATAGGGGTGGTTACGACGGATGATATACTAAATAATATATTTATGAAGTTTTGCATAGGAAAATGAGCTGTTTCACGTGGAACAACTGACCTCGGCTGCGCTCGGTCACCGGGCTGGGTGTTTGCTCGCCTGATTGCCCGGACACGGGATGAAAGAGAAAGCAGGGGTTAGATAAAAAGTACCGGTCAGGGAGCGGAGGTGAGAAGATGACCTCGGCTGCGCTCGGTCACCGGGCTGGGTGTTTGCTCGCCTGATTGTTCGGTCACCGGTCTGGGTGATTGTGCATCTGATTGCTCGGACACGGGGAGGAAAGAGAAAGCATAGGATAGATAAAAAGTACCGGTCATCGAGCGAAGTCGAGATGGTGTTTGATGTGAATTTTGGGTCCGTGGGTTTTTAGTAAATCAGTTAATTCAAAAGGAGTAATGAATGAGAGGCTATATGTACATTTTATTATGTTCCGATGGAACATATTATACGGGCAGTACAAATGATTTGCTGCGGCGGTTAGAGGAACATCAAATGGGTCAGGGTGCAAATTATACAAAGGACCGCCTTCCGGTAAAATTACTTTACTATGAAGAGTATGACAGAATAGACGAAGCTTTTTATAGGGAGAAGCAAATTCAAAAATGGAGTAAAGGTAAGAAGGATGCCTTGATGAAAAAAAACTTCGATAAATTGCATCTGCTTGCTGAATGTAGAAACGAAACACACTATAAAAATTTTAAAGGCAGTAAAGAATAGTCCTGGCCTCGACTTCGCTCGGCCACCGGTACAAATTACGCTCGGCCACCGGTTCAAATGGAACGGGCTCTGATTACGCTCGGCCACCGGTTCAAATTACGCTCGGCTACCGGTTCAAATGGAACGGGCTCTGATTACGCTCGGCCACCGGTTCAAATTACGCTCGGCCACCGGTACAAATGGAACGGGTTTAATAACTTTCGGTTGCCAGTAAAGAATCGAAGTCAGGTGAACGAGCGAAGCCCGGTAAATGAACAAAGCCCGGTTAACAAACAAAGCCCGGTAAACGAACAAAGCCCGGTGAATGAACAAAGCCTGTTGAACGAGCGAAGCCCGGTGAATGAACAAAGCCCGTTGAACGAGCGAAGCCTAGTGAACGAACAAAGCCCGTTGAACGAGCGAAGTCTGGTGAACGAACAAAGCCCGGTGAATGAACAAAGCCCGGTAAACGAACAAAGCCTGGTGATCGAGCGAAGCCTGGTGAACGAGCGAAGCCCGGTTAACGAGCGAAGCCTGGTGAACGAGCGAAGCCCGGTTAACGAACAAAGCCCGGTGATCGAGCGCAGTCTGGTGAACGAACAAAGCCTGGTAAACGAGCGAAGCCCGGTTAACGAACAAAGCCCGGTGATCGAGCGCAGTCTGGTGAACGAACAAAGCCTGGTTAACGAACAAAGCCCGGTTAACGAACAAAGCCCGGTGATCGAGCGCAGTCGAGATCTTGTTTACCACCCGATTTTTAACGATTTTCGTAATTATTTTTTAACAATTTCTCTGTTTCACGTGGAACGGACACGGATAACCTTTATTAATGAACGAATTTGATGTAATTGTAATCGGCGGCGGACACGCCGGAATTGAGGCGGCTTGCGCTGCTTCGTCTATGGGTGTTTCGGTTGCTTTGGTTACAATGGACAAAAACGCCATTGGCAGAATGTCGTGCAACCCCGCTATCGGCGGGACGGCAAAGGGCCACCTTGTCCGTGAGATAGATGCGCTCGGCGGGGTTATGGGGCTTATCGCGGACCGCACGGGAATACAGTTCCGGATGCTTAACCGCTCCAAAGGTCCGGCTGTCTGGTCGCCGAGAAGCCAGAACGACAGAAAGCTTTATTCAGAAGAAGCAATACGTGTAGTTGAATCTCATAAGGGCATCACAATTGTTAAAGAATCTGTCGTTGCGATTAATGCCGAGAACGGAATTGTATCGGGAGTTGTAACAGCAGAAGGACACCTTATTAAATCAAAAGCAGTTGTTCTTTGTTCAGGCACGTTCTTAAATGGTTTGATGCACACAGGATTAAAATCAACCGAAGGGGGAAGATTTGGCGAACAGAGAGCAACAGGCATTACCGACTCATTATTAAAGTTGGGATTTGAATCCGGCAGATTAAAAACCGGAACGCCTCCCCGGCTTCACAGAGATTCAATTGATTGGGACGCTCTTGAATCTCAGGCGGGGGACGATAATCCTCACCCGTTTTCTTTCCGCACTCCGCGCAATGAGTTTCCGTACCTGCCGCAGATCAGTTGTCACATCACTCACACTGATACTAACGTTCATAAAGTTCTTGAAAAAGGATTTAATGAATCACCGATGTTCACCGGATTGATCAGCGGCATCGGCCCGAGATATTGCCCGTCAATAGAAGACAAAATAGTCCGATTTAATGATAAGACGCGGCATCAGTTGTTTCTTGAACCGGAAGGACTGGACTCAGAACTTATTTATGTAAATGGTTTTTCAACTTCGCTTCCCGCGGAAGTTCAGGATGAAGCATTGCGGTTAATACGCGGGCTTGAAAATATGAAGATGGTCCGTCCCGGCTACGCGGTTGAATATGATTTCTTTCCTCCTCACCAGGTGGATCTTACCCTGGAAACAAAACTGGTCCACGGTCTATATTTCGCGGGACAGGTGAACGGCACATCCGGTTACGAAGAAGCCGCTGCACAGGGACTGGTGGCGGGGATAAACGCTGCGGCAAAAATTCTCGGGAAGAAAGAATTTGTACTTAAAAGAAGCGAGGCATACACCGGCGTTCTGGTTGATGACCTGGTAAATAAATCGACGGACGAACCTTACCGTATGTTCACGTCACGCGCTGAACACCGGCTCCTTCTCCGTCAGGACAATGCTGACCGGCGCCTCTCGGAATACGGACATTATTACGGTCTTATCCCGGAAGAAATGATTAATATGATCTCCGCCAGGAGTGAAAAAATCGCCCGCGGCATCAGTCTCTTTTCAACAAAGAAAATTCATCCGTCAAAAATAAATCCCATTCTCGAAAGCAGGGAAGCGGGGCTGATCGATACGCCGGAAACGATAGCAAAGCTTTGCAAGAGGCCGGAACTGAATCTGGCTGAGATACTCGTACTTACAAACAGCGACGAAGAAACAGCTGATATCAAAAACGATCCCTATACCGTTGACCAGATTGAAATTGAACTGAAATACGACGGCTATATAAAACGGCAGTTTGACACGGTTGAAAAGCTCGAAAGGTACGAGGGGCTGAAGATACCACTTACACTTGATTACCATAAAGTCAAGGCGCTCTCGACCGAAGGCCGCGAGAAACTGGTCCGCATCAGGCCCCGTTCACTCGGGCAGGCCTCAAGAATATCCGGAGTGACCCCTTCAGATATTTCTGTTTTATTGGTATATTTAAAGAAGTAAAAATTATATTTTTGTAAAGGTCTTATTGAATGCGAGCTGCGCAGGAACAGTATCTTAAACACCTTACCTCTCTCTATTGGGAAAACGGATACAACCCCGATACGACACAAATGGAACGACTGGCACATTTCGCCGATCTGGTGGCGGAAAAAAACGAGGTTTTAAATCTTGTTTCCAGGAAAGATATTGAATCGATTATTGAGAACCACGTTTTTATTTCATCTTATATAACGAAACACATTCCCGAGAGATGCACAAAATTTATTGACATCGGAACCGGCGGAGGTTTCCCCGGAATACCGGTCGCGATTATGCGTCCCGACTTACGCGGTGTGCTGGTGGATTCTATTGCGAAAAAAACCGCGGCTGTCGCGGAATTTATCGAACGGCTTATGATGAGCAACATAATAGTTGAAAACGCCCGGGTTGAGGATGAAGCATTTATCCAAAAATACACGGGGCAGTTTGATCTTGTCTTTAGCCGTGCAACCGTACCTCTTATAATGCTTGTCAAATACGCGCTCCCCTTAATTAAAGATAAGGGCTACGTTATGGCGCTGAAGGGCGGAGATGTTACCGAAGAGCACAAAAAGGCACAGATGAAATACACCCCGTTCATAAAAAAATCGACGGTATTCGAATTGCACTACAAGCCCGGAAACATTAAGAACGTTAAAGAAAAGAAACTGGTTGTCCTCGAACTGGTAAAATAACCCAAATTAACACCACGGAACCCCGCACACCGCGGGGTTTTTTGTTTTAAATGAATATTTCTTTGTACATACAACGTTTGCGTGTGTTTACAGGCAGCGTTTTCCCCCGTTCCGGATTAATTAACCCACGGGTTCTTCCGCGGGTGTTTGATGAGCCGGCGCGTAACGGCCGTGTGTGAGTGCGGTGATTTAATTATATTATATTTTTTATAAACCGCCCTCTAATTATTGGGTTAATATAACTTATGGGATTTTTTGTCTATTATTATAAAATCTTTTCAAAATACCCGCATTTCCCTTTTTGTTAATTCTTTTGTTAATCTGCCATTTATAAATTCACTTTTATAATTAAAAAACATATATACATATAGCATAATTTACCTCAACGGGATGTTGGGTTCTGGAGAAGGCTGGATTAATAAAAGGATCTTAACTAACAATACCGCTCGGGAGCTAAATTGATAATATATTGCCGCGACAAAGAAATGAAAGAATTAGAGTCCATAAGCCGCGATTCACGCCTTGGCTCAAACTTTGTTTTGATTGTAGGTGGAAGGAAAGTCGGGAAAACCACATTCGTTAAGGAATATTTAGAAAGGGCTGGCGGAATATATATTTCTGTAAATATAAAGTCCAGCCAGATGCAGCTGAATGAGATATCTTCGTATCTGAAAACGCTGGATTTGGGGGGCCAGTATATCCCCGGATTCAGGCACTGGGAGGATTTCTTTTTATATATAGTACATCTCGCCAGGTCGCAATCTATAACCCTGGTAATTGATGAGTTTCAAAATCTGGGAAATATCGAACGGGGAGTCTACAAAACCTTAAAAGATATTTGGGCATCCAAACCCCAAAACACGAAACTTAACCTGATCGCTGTAACGAATAACGGCGGATTTTTGGAGGATAATTTTCACTCCACCGCCGGCACGTTATATCATATTAATGATCATACACTGTCAATAAAACCATTCAGGTTTTCCGAAGTTTACAAAATTTTTCAAATGCATTCATCGGTCCTGCCAGTACGGGATGTCAGAAAAATCTTTGCAGTCTTCGGCGGTCAGCCAAAATTCTATGACCTGTTTGACCGGCTGAATCTTTGGAACCGTTCCGTTAAAGAAATATTATCGGAACTCGTTTTCAGAAAATTCGCGCCGGTAAGTTCGGAGCTGAATGTTTTGCTTCAGTCGGAATATTCCAAAGGAAGCAAGGTTTTTATCTCGATCCTTCAGGCAATTGCCTCAGGTAAAACTACGGTCACGGAAATTGCTAAAGAAGTAACTATCCCTGCAACCAGCGTAATTATGTATCTGAAAGATCTTGAAAAGAAAAAGGAGATCATCAAACGCGCGGTTCCGCTCGGCACAAAAGACCTTTCGAAATCTAAAAACGGCAGATACTATTTCCGGAATAACTTTGATCACTTCTGGTTCAGGTATGTGCAGCCGGAGATTATAAACTATGAGATGGGGCAGTTCGACAGGCTGTGCGATAATGTGGTTGATGACCTGGATAATTATGTTAAAGACCGGTACGGACTGATTGCCTCCGAGATAGTAAACGAAAACATTAAGCAGCCGGAAATATTGAAGATCACCGGCGATAAGGAAGTAAGTTCCGGCCCGCTTTGGACAAGAAAGGCCTCTTTTGACCTTGCTTTCATCGGCAAAGATTCACCGGTTATAAAGTTATGCTGGTTTATCTGGGAAGATGAAAGAATCACAGACGGGGAGATAAACATTCTCCGGCAGAAACTGGCGGAAATTCAAAAACAATAC
>CAIMOS010000131.1 GCA_903843135.1 uncultured Ignavibacteriales bacterium
ATAGTTTTGCGACAGTTCAAATTTAGCAGGCACTGTAAGATCCACATCAACTGCACTCGAATAATGCGTTGCGCCGTCAAAATCAACCTGGCGTAACCTATACGAATATTTTCCGGAAAGAACAGAATTGTCTGTGTACTGATAATTTATTCCGGTAAGAGTTGTACCAGCTCCCTTTACAAAACCAATCTGGTTCCACGATTCGCCGATCGCCGTGCGTTCAATGTAAAAACCATAATTGTTTTTCTCAGTAGCGGTTGACCAATTCAATACTACTTTATTTTCACTTAAACGTGCGTTAAACGAAACGAATTCAACCGGTATAATGCTATCCCTGTTACATAGTGTAAAAAGCGCGAGTGAGTTGAGGCTTTGAATTGTATAAATATTAAGAACAGTGTCCAAAACGCCCTCAGCAGAGCTGAAAGTGTTTCCGTTATCGTTTGACTGAAGAGCGATAAGCCTCGTCTCGGAGATACCGTTAAGTTCACTGTCCATATACTTCATAACGACTGTCGCATTCAGACCTGAGTTAACAACCGGTGACAATGAATAGTATCTTTTAATGCTCTGGCTATTATTACCAGTGAAAGCAAAGCCCGTCATTCTTGTAAGAGTAGTCGCTCCCGGAGTTGCTCCAGCCGCATTCAGTTCAAATCCAATTCCGCCAAATGTATTATTGACTCCGGTAACCACATCTCTTGTGGTTACAATTTTTCCGTCAACAATCGCTTCCGGATATTCGACTAGGACACCGGCTGAGCCGAGAACTACTTTATTCAGTTCAGTTTTAATAGAACTGCCTGAAAGAATAAGACTATCTGCAACATACAAATCCTGCCCGAGTGTAATGCCCTGTGTGCTGGTCAAGGTTACTTTGGAAATTTTTGAAGAGTCCGCCGGAAGTTCAAGCCCGGTGGTTACCGGCGATACAAGGGAAATGTATTCCATATTTACGTTGCCAAGCAATACAGGACGCGTTGTAACCGTTCCTGTTGCCCTCCTTATCCTGCCGCCGTTACCAATCATAAGCGCTTTATCGTCCGAAGCGCCATTATTATCAAATTCGCCCTGGGAAAGTAAAAGCGCGTCTGTGACCATAACGTTTGAACCAAGAATAACTCCGCCGGTACCAACTATTGAGAGATTTGTAACTGCGGCGGTAAGTTCTGCTCCGGTGGTAACCTGATTAACACTTGTATATCGGACTGACAAGCTACCTGCCGCAACGGGAGTTGCGGACATAGTTCCGGTTGCTCTTGAAATTTCGGCTCCGTCAGCCATTTTGACTGTAACATTTGAACTGCTGTTATCGAGAGACCCTGATGTCAGCCTTAAAGTTTTCCCAATATATAGTTCAAAAGGGCTGGCGGCGGTAATCACTACCGGCGCGCTGTTATTTGTTTCCATGGAATCCGCGACGGAGCGGTTCGCGGTCATCGTCCATGTCTTAATTCCGGAATAACTAAATTCAAGCCTGTAATAGTCCATATCTTTTACAGCCTGATCGCTTGAACTACCGTACTGTACTGTTCCCGCATTAACGAACTGTGCTGGAAATGCAGTTGTCGCGGTTGAAACATTTATCCTGTATACACCTGAATTCTGGAGAATGACTGCCGCGGTTGCGTGCCAGAAGTTAGTCGTGCTTCCAACTCTCAGTTCTCCTCCCGGTTCAACAATAACTATACCCGGATTAAAAATATTCGGCGCGGAAGAACTAAAACTTGCAGCATTCAACAAACCGCCTGCTTTAACCTCAATTCCTCCGATATTAACACGGTTGGTGCTTGTTGTGCGCATATTCGCTGTTCCGTAAACGGTCATTTTACCGATCCTGCTTGCAACAGTATCTGAGAGTAGATTGGTTACACGGATATGAGAACCGCTGCCTACCATATTGAAAGTACCTGCCGGCATCACCGTAATAGCCGGTACGGCGCCTGACCAGTCAAGGTTACGCCCCTGTATGTCATCAGTAGTTCCGAGTTCAAATGTACCGGAAACAACTTCCAGTTTCCTGGCAACCGTTAATTTAACATCTGTTCCCGGCGTATAAACTTTACCGCCCCATTTATCAACAACGATCTCCGCGAATGCTGTAGAAAGAGCCGTTGTACTTGTAGTATATCCGCTGACTAATTGAGTTGATCCGCCGGCAAACACTAAAGGTGAGCCTATGGCCCAAGATTCAAATGCTTTATGCGCAGTGGAGAAGACCGTGAAATTTCCATAAACCGTCAGTTGCGACAAAGTATCGAGACGGAGTTTTGCGAGTGTATCCGCAAAATTTATGTTCGCGCATCGTGCCGTCAAAGCGTTCACGTTCACAACATGCCCGGCGGCAATGACAACATTGTTTGCTGAATCAGGAACAACGCCGCCAACCCAGGTTGTGATGTCGCTCCAGTTACCGGACTGTGCTGATGTGATCTGTCCGTATGATAATCCTGTGATCGTTACTACAATCAACAGTGTCTGTAACATTGATTTCATAAGGTATCCTGTCTATTTTATTAATGAAATTTTACTTACAATTATTCTTCCGGCAGATTCCGCGACGGCAAAGTATGTGCCGGATCCTAAAGCCGCTGCGTTAAATCTGATTTCTTTAGATTCACCCGCTGACATATAACCATAGTACAACAGACCAACTTCGCTTCCCATTGAATCATAAATTTTCAATTTCACTGTACCTGATTCCTTCAATGAGAACCGGATCGTTGTTGAAGGATTGAAGGGATTCGGGTACGCAGTGATCATTTCGTATGACTGCGGAAGCGTGTTGTCACCGGCAATTCCCGTGGGATTATCCTTATCGCTGGCACAAATTGTATAAAATGAGTTTACTCCGCTAAGTGTAATGGTATTATTGAAAGTGTCAACCGTACCGCCCATTTTAGTCCACTCAGAACCGTTCTGCGTAGAATACAGAGCAAGATTTTGTTCAAAGTAATTAACAGCTTCCTGGTCGGTATATCTGTAAGATACAGTAGCATTAAGTCCTGTATTCGTCTCCGGACTTACTGTAAACTGTCTTCTGACTCCGAAAGTAAGGACCGAATCGTCTGTTCTCCTGACAACAGTTGTCAAGCCCGGTGCAGTTTGCCCGCTGGTGAGGGAAAACCCGATGTTACTAAAATTCTCCGTTGAATTTGCCTGCACGTTGCGCGCGCTTTCAACATTTCCGTAAACAGTCACTCCGTTTTGTTCATCGAGTGTATTTCCCGGCTGAAGTATTACTTTATATTCCTTTGTCTGAAGCCTGCTGCCGATAAGGTGCAGCGTGCCGGAAAATTTCAGATCCCGGTCCAGGCTGGCTCCCTGGCTGCCGGTTACATAAATATCATTAATCTTCAGCGGATTGTCCGGAAGTTCAACACCGGTAATAACGTGCCCGACTGTACTGATATACTCAATATTGATTTTATCTTCACAATACGGAGGATTTAAAAGTGTACCAAGCGCTCTTCGTATATATGCTCCATTCGATAGAGAGAGATTAAGATCATCACCGGATCCGTTATTATCGAAGGCGCCGGTTGAAAGTGTAAGAGCACCCGTAAGCAGCGAATTGTTTCCAAGGGTAACAGTCTGATCAGGTGAGTAAATAATCAGGTTCAGAAGTTTACCGTCGGTTGGCAGTTCAGGACCGGTTGTAACCGACGAAACACTACTTGTGTATCTTACAGTGTGATTGCCGGTGAAGAGCGGTGTATTTGTAATCTGCCCTGTCGCTCTTGAAACTTCCGCGCTGTCAGCGAGCAGAAGATTCGCGCTGGCATTTGTGTTATTAAATGTTCCGCTTGTAAGCCTCATTGTTTTTCCGACAGTCACTGTTACCGGTGAAGGCGCGGTTGTGTTGAGTATTACCTGCGCTGTATTGTTGATCTCAAGACTGTCTTCAATTATTCTGTTCGCGGCGATCATCCAGTTCTTTTTTGTGTTTGAAGCCGCAAAACTGAACTCCAGCCTGTAATAATCCATGTCCGCGATAGTCTGATCACTGGCAGAGGAGTTACGAGAATATCTTACGGTACCGCGGTTAATGAAATGAGGAGGGAAAACTGTGGATGAGGCAATAGTTTCATAACTCCCTCCGGTCTTAAGATCCACAACTGCGCTGTCTACCCAGACATTCGTCGTGGTTGAATTTCTGATCATTCCGCCCGGTTTAACCGTGATTGTACCGGGATTAAGCCTTAAGCTTGACCAGCCAGTTGTTATGTTAAGTCTTCCGCCGCTTTCAATATTGATGTCTTTAATATTTATTTTGTTGGAACTTGTGGTCGCAAACGTCGCGTTCCCGTAGATCGTCATTTTCCCGATCTGTTCATTGTTGGTGTTTTTCCTGATATGAGACGTCACACCTCTCATCGTGAAAGTCCCTGCGGGATGAATGATTATCTGAGGTTCAGCGCCCATGTTCACACTCATTGCGTATCTGCCTTCAATGTCATCCTGATCCCAGAGTATGAATTCACCTCGGACAATCTCGAGCCTGTTCTGAATACCGAGGGTTAGAAAAGCCGTAGTATCCGTATATACAATACCCGATGGTTTATCAATTATCAGATCACGGAAACTTGTGCTTGGCCCAAGATGTTTGAACCCTTTCAAAAACTGGTTCCCATCGCCGACCAGTTTCACCACCGCGTTAAGAGATGACCATCCCGAAAAGAAAACATTGTGATCATTGCTGAATATGATGAAGTCTCCGTAAACGGATAAAGTGGAGTTATCATTCATGTCGAGGTGTGAGCTTGTATCGCCAAATGTTATGGTTTTACAAACGGCAAGTGAGTCATCAACTGAAATTACATGTCCCGCGCCGATTATAACATCATCCAAATATGTCGGCAGGACTCCTCCGCTCCATGTCGGTGAGCTGCCCCATGAGCCGGATTGCACGGTCGTAATCTGACAAAGGGATGCGACGGAGAAAAATATTATAACGGTAACGGTAAGTGTAAGCTTCATTATCTGCTCCTTATATTAAAATTCCAGATTTACTTCAAACATAAAACGCATATAGCTGTACCTGTCCTCGGATGAGGTGATCTGTCCGCTGTTGTTCGCGTCTGTGTCTTCACCATTAACAAAGCTTTTGCTTATTCTGAGTTGCAGCTGCGCCTGCTTGTATAGCTGATAATAAAAACGGAGGGAAACTTCATCGTCAAACGGATTAATTCCGTCTGTATCTTCATATTCATTCATCTTCAAATACTGAAGCTGCACCCGAAGCGCCGGAAGAGACTTGTGGATCATATATACACGCGTGAACCACAGCCGGCTGCCGTCAGGGTAACGTCCGTTATTCGGAAAATTTCCGCCAATCTCGCCGTTAACGTATCCGAACCTGTCTCCCCAGAAAAAGCTCGCGTAAGGAGGAGAGAAGATTTCTATATCTTTGGTGGATTTATCATCGCCCCGGAACGCCGCATAACGTGTTTCAACTTTCAGGGAACGGATCGGCCCGATTGTCCACCTGTATCCGATACCTCCCATATATCCGATGCCTCCCTTTTCAGGCAGTCCGGGAGCGGTGTTGAATTTCTGGTAAGCAAATTCGGCAAAGTAATTCAGTCTGTTCTGAAGCATTTCAGAATTAAGGCCCGCGCCGATAATATAATTATCATTATACATTCCCCTGTACTTGTTCAGCAGATAATATGCAATTATATCCTGCTGATAAACTGAGTAACCTGCTCTTAGCGCGTAAACCTGGTCGCTCCCGGGTTCGGGATAAAGGCCGCTCTCACTAAGGTTCTGCCCGGTGATCGCCCCAAAGCCGGTCAGAGTAAGATCACCGTAAGCGAGATCTACTCTTGCCCCGTCGAATTTCTCAAGATAGTAATAAGATTCACCAAATGAGAGGCCGGAACCAAGACCGAATGGCTGGCGCCCCAATCGTAACCTCATCAGGTCAAGAACAGGAATATCAGGCATAACTATATCAGCGTAAAGCTGTGAAACTGTGAAGTTCAACCTGCCGCTTCCTGCAATATTCCTTGCGGATACAGTATTGGGATTCTGAATGACCGTTGAAACTTCAGTGTGAAAAGTGGTGGTTTTCGATGACTGAATTGATCCGTGAAGTCTTCCGAAATAGCGAATATAATTTTCTTTATCCCGGTTATCCCGTGTGTCATAAAACCTGTCGCTGTACCACCTGAAGCGGAATTCGCCGTCAAGATCCATTTGCGCGTACAACTTTAATAACGGTGATGCAATAATTATCAGTAATAAAAATATTATTTTCATGATGTCACTCACTCAGTAATGTATATACTATTCCTGTTACCTGTGCCGCTCCGATTCCGGGGGCTCTGAAATACCTGATGATATTTCCGCTCATACTCACCTGGAACACATAATCGTAATCGCCTGAACTGTTCGCGATCCAGAACGAGCTGCCGTCATATGTCATACCCGTTGCGAAATAAGTTGAAGACGCTGCTCCAGGTATATTTGGAGTCTTGAACATTGCCATCCAGGATGATGTCGAATTATTATAGATATACACACTGTCAAGTGAAGTATCATTGCAATAGAGGTTGCCGTTAGCAAAGGCGACACCTCTCGGCTCAACACCCGGGGTGCTGAGTGAATCAACCGCAAGCCCGGTTGCCGGGTTAATCTTGTATATCTTTCCGATTGTTGAAACCGCCAGATATATAAAACCGTTCTCCCAGACTATTCCGCGAAGTGTTCCGCCTGACACGGGCGCCGGGAATGATGAAAGAATACCCAGCGTAAGTCCCTGCGAGTCAAGTTTATAAATTGTGCGGTCTGTTCCGGAGGCGCACATCCACAGATTAGCGCCGTCATAAGTGATACCCTGAGGGCTGCCGCCCGGCGCAATATCCGCTGTCGCATAACGCTTTGTTACGATAGTATCTGTCAGCCTGATCTGGCTGAGAGTATCAGACTGCTGATCAAGAAGCCAGAGATAAGGTGTGGTTGTCTGCGCGGTTACTTCGAATCCGTCAACAAGCGTTGCCTGCCTTCCGTCCGGATTCGTCAGAGTAACTGTCCTCTTGCCAATTGCCGCGGCTGCGTCAATGGAGATGTTTGCTACTGCCTGGCTTGAGGAATTATATGTGACCAAATTAACCGTGATTCCGGCTCCGAAAGAGATATTCAGCGCTCCCGGTTTAAATCCGCCGCCGATCACAGAAACATCCAGTACAGATCCGATTTTCGCCTGGGCCGGAGAAAGCGTCGTTATCACAGGCGGTATTCCTGCGCGTACATCAACGGATGACCATACCATAGGGCCAAGCGAAGTATAAGGCAAATCAAATCGGTCAAGCACGCGTCCGAGATAATTAACTTTATATATCATATCGGAAACATCGCTGCTGTTCACAATCCAGAAATTTGTTCCGTCAAAAGTAATGCCGTCGGGGAACCTTGTAAATTCGCCTCTTGGAGGTGTCGGTGAAGTGAAAAGCGTGTCGAAATAGGGTCTGTCATACCTGAAGAATATAATCTGGTCTCTTCCGGTCTCAGTAAGATATAATCCCGCTTCCAAACCGGAACCGTAAACGTTATAACTTGCAGGTACAAATGTAATACCTCTGGGTTCGCTGTAAGGAACAGGGTATTCCGAAAGAATCGTCCCGTCCGCAGGATTGACCTTGTAAAGAGTCGCGGGTACGCTGTATGTGGTTGAACCGCTGTTCAGCACCCAGAGATTACCGCCGTCCCACGCTATATCACGAACCGTTCCTCTTTTGCCCGGCGGCGCATCAAAAGAGTTAACGACATAAAATGTGTCATCAGATGCATCCAGTTTGAATATTTTGTCGGTATTGCCCGCGCATGATATCCAGATGAATTTACCGTCGAAGGTAATACCCTGCAGACTGGAGTCCGTTCCGGCAAAATTTATATTCCAACGTTTGACTTCCGTCAGTTTACTGTCCAGCATCACGAGCGCGTTGCCGTCTCTGTCGAGCAGATAAAAGAATCCGCTCGTGGGAGTGACAGGGGAGTTGTCTCCGCCGTCGGTTTCAAAAACATCACAGCCGGATATGATCACAATAAGCGAAAAAAGTGCAGCGGTAAAAAGTCCGCGGAGTCTTTTTGCGCCGGAAATATCCTCGCCCGGAAAAACCGTAAAAATTTTCATAAGTATTCCTTGATCAATGAACTAATATCATTTTCTTTGATAGAGTCCCCGCGGAAGTATATATAGTATAAACATATATTCCTGAGGAGAGATTTAATTCTTTTCCGCTGAATAATACAGTATGTGTTCCGGAACTAACATCCTCGAACTCCCGTGACCATACTTCCCTTCCCAGCATATTAAAAACTTTAAGTAAAACGGTTCCTGATTCCGGAACTGAATAGGTGATCATTGTTTCACCGCTGAACGGATTCGGGAAATTCTGCACCGCGCTCAGCGCCTTTTTGCGGGAGTCTGACTCATCAACCGCAAGCAGGGGATAATGGATTTCAATAAATGATTTTATCACCTGATCGAACGCTTTCGCGAACAACCTTAAGTTTCCGTCTGTATCCCGGACCCCTTCCCTGTTACACTCAAACTGAACGGCGTCAATAACCCCTCCGTCTTTGGTACCGTAACGCTCAATATTGTACCCTCCCTCGAAATACGGATCGCTGCCCGGATTAAGAATCGAAGTGCTCGGCACTGCGGGATACCCTCTTGCGGTAAAAAGATCTCCCAGGCTCTGTTCACCCCGGAGAAGTTCAGAGAATGTATGCGGCGACTGCTGCGCGAGGAGCTTAATCGAACTTTTATTAATGTAAGGAGAAGTGTTTAATGTGGCGTCTGATTTTGAGAGGTCGGAAGCGCTAAGGTTGTATCCGAGTTCAATTCTCTGCAATGTATGGCCGTGCCCGTGGAGATCTATAAAAAAGCCCCGCCCAAAGTCAGTCGTTACTTTTCTCCGTGCGTATTCAAGGAAGTAATGATATTCCTGCCAGGCCTGAAGAGCATACTGATTCCCCTGAGCGCCTTCTACGGAATCCCTGTTACAGTCCAGCTTTATCCTCGCGAGCCTGCAAATTACGATATGCGGAGATTTGCCGGTACGCAGTTTGTATTCATCGTAATAATATCGTCCCAGGTCTTCGGTATTTGCGTCGGTCACGGTTGTTCCGTAAGTCCTGTCCGGTATCTCCGAAGGTTTAATCGCGCCGCCATGCGGTACTGATATAATCACCGGTGCATTACCGGCGATATATTCTATATACAAATTTCTTCCATAATATGATACCCCCGGTGTGAATGAAGTGTCCTCCGGGAATCCGGAACCAAATAGGCTGCAGGCCGCGGTGATGAGAATGGCGACTATTAATTTCATATTTCTCATTTGCCAAAAAGCCCGGGAATATGATTATAGTTAAGCAGAGCGTAGTATGTCAGCGGAGCCATTTCCTTTATCATACCGCCGATCGCGGATCTCTCTTCCGGACTGATTGTAACCTGTGATACCACTCCGGACTCAATGGCCTGTTTACCCTGCTTCGGAGGGAGCAGATTAAAAAGACCTGACATACTGTAATTTGGATTTAAAATTTTGATTTTTGATCCAGTTCCTTTTTCAAATTCGGAAGAGATACGGGAGGCAATGAACCCGTAATGTGAGCAGCATAGCGCGACAGCAATCGTGTCGGCGGGCTGAGATAATTTTTCTTTTGCTTCACCGGCATAAAACTCAAGCAGGGATTTAATCATTTCACCATCCGGATCCTGCTGTATTTCACTTTCAAGTGACGGGCAAACCTGTGAATGAACCCTCGATATATCTGCGCCGCTTTTAACCAGGCCATTTATGTGATCTCCTGAACTGATAGTGGTTTCGGTTCCGATTATAATAACATCACGGCTTTTTCCCGAAGACTTCAGTTCATCACTGATCATTTTTATTCCAAGATCCACTATCCCGATAACCGGTACTTTTCCTAACTCACGGTATCTCGTTCGCTCATAGACTACAGACAGAGTGTTGCAGGCTATCAGTATGAGATCGGGTTTATACTTATCGGTAACCGACTCGAGGAATTGATCGAACAACCCGGCTTTTTCGGATTCGCTGCCAAGATAATTATATTTTTTACCCGCAGAATGGAGAGCATTCACGAATAGAAGTTTCGCATAACTGAATGACCGTTTCTCACGGAAATGCTGCTCAAGAAGCGCCTGAACTGAAATTCCACCCAATCCGGAATCAGTTATCAGGATAACCACTGAATCCTTCCCGGTCAGAGCGGAAACAATCACATCCGGGTTGTTTCTCTCCGCACGGGAATTTACCACCGGTATTAGCAAAGTAACAGCGAGGGTTATGACTGTTGCTAACCGGGAATGATATTTAAGAAAGGATTTTATCATCAAGGTTAACTATTCAAAAATAGTACCAGAAATATTCTCAAAAAATGAGGCATTTTATTGAGATTTTTGTTTTAAGTGTGCAATATATTTCACACCTTATGGTAAATATTTTCACAGTTTTATACTCGAACCCAATTAAAACTCATAAAGTGCATCTTTTACCATGGCATGAGGATTGCTGAATTAACATGAATATGCTTTACTCTTATCTGAAACGGCTGGCCAATATCCAGAATAAGTCCTTCTTTTATTTTTTTCTCATCCTTTTTATCTTTTTCATCGCGGGGTTCCTGGGCTATTATATGGTATCTTCCTGGACGAGCGATATCATCGAGCAGAAGCAGCTTCTTTCACAGCTCGTGGTTGAGAAGCTGGAAAGCAGCGCTAATCCGTACCTTGCTCAGCTAAATGAAGCAGGGTTTTTCAGTAACGACTCACTCGCGAAAACCAGGTATGACCGTTTTGATAAAAAACTAGTCTCCATTACGGAAGCCGAACTTAGTTCAGTTGAGGGAATGGAAGGAGGTTTTTTCTTTTCTGATTTTGATGAATTCTACGGCTACACATTTCCGACTTCCCCGCCGCCGGTGCCTGTATTCGGCCCGCCGCCGAGATCATACAATATAATAAAGGATCAGGTTGCTTGTACGATTGCCTCGGATTCAACTATTGTAAACACGCACAGTTTCGATCCGGCAATATTTCCTCTTACAACGAAGCCGCTGAAAATTGACGGCAAGATCATCGGTGCCACGTGGGCAAGGATTCATATTGAGCGTGACCTTCCGCTAAAAAAAATCGCTGCTGTACTGCAGATTCCCAGCCTGATATTCCTTGCGATTCTTCTTATTGCCCTCCTCCTGGCGATTAAAAGCAGGGGCGATGTGAAGGC
>CAIMOS010000132.1 GCA_903843135.1 uncultured Ignavibacteriales bacterium
AAGACGGGCATCCGGTCCCCGTTGAGTATATCAGCAATCCGATAAAAAAAGGCGACACGATTATCGGTTCTGTTACGAGTGTTAAAGATATAAGCGAAAGAAAGAAGCTTGAGAATGAACTTAAGAAAACCCTGATGCTGACCGACAAAGCGCTTGAGCTTACCAGAGCAGGTTTTTGGGAAGCGAATAACCGGAATCGGGGCTACTTCTATCATTCCGACCGCGCCACAGAAATTTTTGGAATGCCTACACGTGAAGACAAGTGTTATGGCGTTGAGGAACTTGTGAATGCTGTCGGCGCCGCTGATAAAGAAGCCGCGGAGCTGATGGTCCGTAGGGTTACGGAAGTATACTCGTATAAGTCGGATCAGATAGATCTTATCCTCCCTATGATCCGTCCGCTTGACGGCAGAAAGATCTGGTTTCGTCTTGTTGGACAGATTGTTAAGCACAATGAAACTTACCGGGAAATGTATGGTGTGATCCAGGATATAACGGAAATTAAAACCGCTGAAGAGGCGCTTGAAAGAACCGTAAGAACGGCAAACGCAATTATAGACAATATGCCTATTCCTACTTCGGTTACAAGAGTTTCGGACGGGGCAATAATACGGCCTAACACCGCGATGCTTAATTTCCACGTTTTATCCGAGAAGGAACTTAAAAACACCAAATCGATTCAGTGGTACACAAACCCGGATGACAGGGTACGGCTTATCAATAAGCTGAAAACTGAAGGCCGCGTGTGGAATGAAGAAGTTCAGTTCAACAGAGTCGGAACCGGTGAAGTAAGAGATACTTTTGTTTCTTATATACCAATAGATTATGAAGGACAGGACTGTCTTGTCGGTGCCCTTGTTGATGTAACGGACCTCAAAAAGATCCAGCGCGAACTGGCTACGTCCAAAGAAGCGGCAGAGCGGATCTTAGACGGTATGCCTATTCCGACAGCCGTTTCCAGTATTGCAACCGGAAAGGTCCTGAGATGGAACAGAGCAATGGCGGATTTTCACAAAGTTGATATTGATGATATTGACAAAATGAAAGCATCGGACTGGTATGTTGATCCCGGGCAGCGCGGGGAGATTATAGACCGGCTGCGCAAAGAAGGGTTTACGCGCAATTATGAAATTCAGTTAAAGAGAAGCGCTACCGGAGAAGTCCGCGATGTATACCTTTCTTTCATACCGATTAATTATCGCGATGAAGAATGTTTGATCGGCGCAATAATTGATATATCCGGACTGAAACAGATACAAAATGAACTGAGTATGGCAAAAGAGGCGGCCGAGGCGGCCACAGTCGCGAAGAGCCAGTTCCTTGCTACTATGTCCCACGAGATCCGCACGCCGATGAACGCGATAATCGGGCTTTCGCATTTGCTGCTGAAGACTGAGCTTGAACCGAGGCAGCTGGACTTCCTTACTAAGATCGACAGATCGGCGCATTCGCTCTTAGGCATCATTAACGATATCCTTGACTTCAGTAAGATTGAAGCGGGCAAGCTTAATATTGAAGCCGTTGATTTCGACATCGAACCTGTTATTGAAACCGTCTCAAGCCTTATTTCACAGAAAGCACAGGAGAAGGGGCTTGAATTCGCGGTCCACGTTTCACCGGAGGTTCCGTTTAATTTAATCGGTGATCCTCTTCGTGTCGGGCAGGTACTTACCAACTACTGCAGCAACGCGCTGAAGTTTACCGAAAAGGGCGAGATAGTAGTTAAGGTGGATGTGATTGAAAAAATCGGCACAAAGGTTAAACTCCAATTCTCTGTAAGGG
>CAIMOS010000133.1 GCA_903843135.1 uncultured Ignavibacteriales bacterium
CCATTCCGGGCGGCGCAGTATAATCGACAGACCGTAAACCGGAATAGCATTCCGGCCGGCGTAGTATAATCGACAGACCGTAAATCGGAATAGCATTCCGGCCGGCGTAGTATAATCGACAGATCGTAAACCGGAATAGTATTCCGGGCGGTTTTGTTTAATCGATAACTCTAAGAAAGCCCGAGGGTGTTACATCGCCTACGACTTGAACTGAGCAAATCTGTTGAACAGCGCAGTATCGGAATACTATTCCGAGTTACGGGCGCGGAGCGGATCGATAATTAATATTAAACCCGCCGATCAACATGGAAATTTATATATTTCTGTCGTATCTTAAGGGAGTTGATTTCCGGCATTCGTTTAACCGGATGATACGTTTTGACGATTCTATTAATTTAGATCTTACCTTGTTTTAATAAAACAGAAGCCGGATTTGTTTCGCGGCGAGTATTTTAACGATGTTAGCTTTCGGCCATATTTACGGCCGGTACATCCGGGGAAAGTTTGAGCTGTAGGCGCTCATTTATTCACTAATTAAGGTTTTTTATGATAGAGGGATTTAGCTTATCCAAAAAAGAGCAGGGAATTCTTTTGATAAGCGCCCGTGAATCGATAATGAGTTTATTTAACCATTCAAACGGTCCGCGGATCGATTTTAACCAGTATCCGACGCTGAGATTACCGCTTGGCGCATTTGTAACGCTGCGTTTAGGCGGTGATTTGCGCGGCTGCATAGGATATATTACAACGGATATGCCTTTGTTCGATACTGTGTGCGAAACCGCGCAGCTTTCCGCAACCGAAGACCCCAGGTTTTATCCTGTGGATCCCGAAGAAATGCGCCATATACTTATTGAAATTTCGGTTCTATCCATTCCCGAACCCGCGAAATCTTACAATGATATTATTATCGGAAAACACGGATTAATACTCGATGAGCCCGAGAACCGTGCAGTGCTTTTGCCGCAGGTTGCCACTGAAAATAATTTTACAACCGGGCAATTCCTTTCTGCGCTTTGCGAAAAAGCAGGACTTGATCCGAAAACATATCTGGAACGCCAGTTACAAATAAGCCTTTTTTCCGCCGAAGTTTTCGGTGAAGTCAGACACGGAAGTTTAACACATGGAGATGGTGCGTAAACCCGCGGTAGCGGGTATGTTTTATCCGAACGATAGGCGGGAACTGGGCAATGTTGTTTCGGTTCTTCTCGATCAGGCCGTCCCGGAACAAAAATTTAATGTAAACGGACTGGTTGCCCCGCACGCGGGGTATGTCTATTCAGGAAAAACCGCTGCATACGGTTATAGCCAGATTAAAGGAAAGAAATTCAGTACGGTCATTATCTTATCACCAAGTCATCGGGAGTATTTTGACGGTGTGTGTATCTATGAGGGAGATGCTTACCTCACGCCTCTTGGCAGGGTTCCTGTCGATCACGAAATTTCTGATGCGCTCTGCACCGAAGATGATTTGATTTACCGCGGAATAAACGGTCACGGCCCTGAACACGCAATCGAGGTTCAGTTGCCGTTCCTGCAGTCGGTGCTGGGTGAATTTAACCTCGTGCCGGTTGTTATGGGAGACCAGAGCGAAAAAAACATTAATACACTCGCGGAAAAATTATCTGCCGTAATGCGCGATGATATACTTGTAATTGCAAGTTCCGACCTCTCACATTTTTACTCTCACGAACACGCC
>CAIMOS010000134.1 GCA_903843135.1 uncultured Ignavibacteriales bacterium
CCGGTAAGTATAACATCATATTTACTCAGCTTCGCAGGTTCCATAATATCAGGAGCAATTGTTTCGATATTGTAACCCGCCATCCTGAGATACGGAAGTATTTTATCTCCCGCCCCATCGATATAACCGATATTAAGCTTCTTATAAATAATTTTTGATACGGTTGCATTTATTTCTGCAGGAGCGAGATAAGTAATTACCGGAATATGTGTATGTACAATTCTGTTCACGGAATAGCCGGATTTCTGATTTCCGTACTCCGCATAAAACTGAATTTTTGCGCTGCCTTCTTTTTCTGGCGCGGTAAGTTCAAACTGCAGGGCAACTGATTCCCCTGCTTTGCCGGACTTAATCAAATGACTTTCGGGAGAACATTTCCATCCGGACGGCAGAACGGGATATATCTTAATATTCTGTGCATCCGACATAATCCCGGCATCAACTTTAACACTGCGCTTTTCGCCGGCATTAAAGTAATATACATTGTTATCGGGACGTAGCGAAACTCTTGGCGTGATGGCAGGATCAAAATAAATTTCCCCTTCAACAGGGTCATTTTTCCGGAACTGAACAGGTATATCCAACCGAATCTCCGCTCCGTCAATCTCGCATTCGAACGATACATCGCGGATGCCCCGGTTATCGGCTTCGCCTCTGAACTCCGATGCGCCATTAGTGTCTTCAAGCCAGTAAGGATTCGTAAACTTAAATTTTTCATCAACCGGAAAAGCATAAGCGGTCATTACCGGTTTATTGTATAACAATACCGCATCGCGCGAGATTGTCTTGTCATCGGGCGCGACAAACGATTTTAACTTTATACCGTAATCTGATCTGTTAAGCGCCATAAGATTCAGCTTAAGAGAATCTCCGTATGAATAAAACTCTTTATCGCTTATTGCTTCGAGCCATAAACCCGAACAAGCGCGGATTATTTCCGTGATTTCCTTTAACTTCAGGTCCCTGTAATGACCTGAAGGGAGTTGAGAAATACTTTTATAAATTTTTACCAAAGCAGGAATTGACGCAGCCGGATCTTCATCATTATAGTTTTTAATGACGTCATTTACCATTCCGGTAATAAATCCCGCGCCTATACGGTTCCAGGAAAAATCCATTCCGTTGAAAAGCCCGCCTTTTGCAGTGTCGCCGGCGATGTATCCAAAATAATTCAGGCTGCTTCCCCTCTGAGGAGATGATCCGAATCCCTGGCTCTTATGCATACTCCGGCTCAGTGCGGCTATCTCATTATAGGACTTTCCAGCAGGTTTATCAAACGATCCAAGATCAATTTTCAGTAGTTTCGAAGTATCATCACCGCGACCAATGAAGATTTGCAGCCATCCGTTAAAATAGAATCTCTTCGCGGTATAAGCTTTGACGGAGTTAAGCTGATCAGGAAACATCTCCGGATTCCCCGAAGCGTTGAAAGCGTCCTCAGCCACAACAGCCGAAGCAGTATGATGCCCGTGCCCACCTTCTCCGGTCTTGGGAAACCTCGTCACAATAATATCCGGCTGCAGCTTTCTTATAATATAGACTGCATCGGACAAGATTTTTTCTTTGTTCCATTTCCTGAAAGTTTCCCCGGGCGATTTTGAATAACCGAAATCCCGGGCGTTTCCGAAGTACTGCTCCGCGCCGTCAATTTTGCGCGCGGCAAGGAGTTCGTGTGTGCGGATCAGTCCGAGTTCAATTCCCTGCTCATCTCCGATCAGGTTCTGTCCGCCGTCTCCGCGGGTAAGTGAAAGATAAGCGGTACGGAGGTGTTTGTTATTTACGGAATATGCCAGGAATGCTGTGTTCTCGTCGTCAGGGTGTGCCGCAATATAGAGAACCGTTCCGAGTACATTCAGTTTATTCAGGGACTCCCGTATCGCGGCGGAGGTGTATTGCTTAACCGGTTGTGCTGCCGCATCTTTCGGAAGTGCGGCAGGCAGAAGTAAGGACAGGAAGATTATTAAACGGAAAAAAGTCATTAATGCTATAGCGTCTCTGTCCTTCTGATAAATTCGTATATGGTATGGTCTTTTGAGTTGAGCAGTTCATCGGGTGAACCTGTATAATACACAACGCCCTCGTGCATCATCGCGACACGGTCCGCCACGTTTTTTACGCTGAACATATCGTGAGTAACAACTATTGATGTAACTTTCAATCTTCCTGCAAGTTCTTTAATAAGGCCGTCTATTGAATCCGACATTATCGGATCAAGGCCCGTGGTCGGTTCATCATATAAAATATACTGCGGATTTGTAACAAGCGCGCGCGCAAGCCCGACCCTTTTCCTCATACCTCCGGAAAGCTCCGCGGGTTTGAGATTCTGTGTACCGGGTAATCCGACTAATTCCAGTTTTTCAGCCACCAGTTTATCCATTTCAGCGCGGCTCGGCGGTACGTTCGCTTCCTCCAGCGGCATTGAAACATTCTCTCCGACTGTCATCGAGTCGAACAAAGCGGCGCCCTGAAACAAAAACCCGAACAGCCTCCTGGTTTCATAAAGTTCTTTTCTGGAAATCTCGTGGATGTTTTTACCCTGCACGTGAACAGTACCCTGATCAGGATAAAGAAGGCCAACGATGTGCTTTAGCATAACGCTTTTGCCGCAGCCGCTGCGCCCTACAATTACGAGCGTTTCACCGTCATTAATCGTTAAATCGACGCCGTTTAGCACTTTTTTTGAGCCGAACGCTTTATGAAGTCCTTTAATCTCTATCATATATTCTATTCTTTATTGACCTACAAAGATATAAAAATCGGAGGAAATTCATTACTCTAAAGATTGGGCTAATCTTAATTGTGCCTCCGTACTAATAATTCAATATTGAGGATTTTACGTGACTTTAATTATAATTTTTTTTATAATTGAAAAGATTAATTCGGCAGATTTTTGAAAGGTCACCCGATGGGGTAACTACCCATCAGCACAAACTTATCATCCGTCATCAATTCCCGCATTCGCTGCCGGGGAATAAATGTATTTCTATTGCCTCTTTCTTGAATACCACATCAGCAGAGTTCATAAATAAACCTAGTCTTTCAAACAAAGCCGCTCAAACGGCAAATAATCTCATCAATCATATATAGGAAGTCACACAATGAACTATTCAGTTACGTTCGGCAGCTCAATGAAACAGGACGGTTTCGGTTTCACCAGAAGCGGGGAAGTGAAAATCGAAGGGGATTCAGTAACCTACACCGGGAAAAAGCTTTGGAACAAATGGTTACGGGTCTTGGTATTTTTGGTTTTAACAGTCCCGTTAACGGCAGCAACTGAATCTCCTTTTGGGGCGGTAATTGGTCTTGTGGTTGTGATGCTGTTTTGCGCCTCGGGTTCAACCCTGACTCTGGCAAAGTCCGGCATCAGCGATGTCGAACGGGACGGTAAGATGATAAAGTTCAAAGCCCCTGACCCGAAATCAGGCAAAATCAGAAAGAGTCTTTTTAAAGTTGATACGGAGACTAACGCAGCTGCGATTGAAAGAGAGCTGCTTAACAAATAAAATATTTTTTTAACGGTTCAGAAACAGCGAAGTCCGGGTTTATCCGGACTTCGTTGTTTTAAAGATTAACGAAGCGGCGCCCCAGAATCACAAGCATTTTCCTGTTATTAATTATAAAATCGACGATGTTAAACTCCTACTTTGTGCCAAACGACTTGCTAAGTCCTTAAAATTATTACTATCTATTTAATTCTTTATTGACCTACGAAGTTTAAGACTCTGAAGAATAGTTACTCTGTCAGAAAACTATATGCCTCATTAAACTCTTTTGTCTTTTTATCTGCCAGGTCTTTGAATTCGGGTGCGAGTCCATCAACTTTATCTGGATGGTATTTTTTCAACAAATCAAAATATGCACTTTTAATTTCTTCTAATGATGGTTTACCCGAAAGCCCCAATACAGATAAAGCCCATTTTTCTTTTTTTAAATCCTTTTCTTGAACTTTTTCGTCGTTAGAAGTTTTATGATCAGATCCACTTAACACATTTTTATAATTACGAAACGCATTTGCAAAATTTTCTGCATTCGTTGAGTTACTTAACATATATATTTCATTAAGTCCCTTTGAGGTTATAAAATGCAATTTCCCATATGAGACAATTGGAACCTCACAATTATTGCTAAATCTTTTATCTCTGGAACCGTCTTTATTTACTTTTGTCCACGTTTTATCAATAACTATTGTATCTGAGGGTAGTTGTTCAGTTTCTATAAACCTTGTGTCGTAGAAATCAATATTTAAATCATTTATGTCAATTAACGAAAATATCATTTTATCACTGAAGAATACTAAAAACCCGGGGTATAGATATAGGTTAGCACCATTATAATTATTAAATAAGAACGCAGAAAATTCAGATTCAATAAAATCCAAAGTACCATAATCGAAAGATACCCGTTCCC
>CAIMOS010000135.1 GCA_903843135.1 uncultured Ignavibacteriales bacterium
ACCCTCTTAAAAACCTTAGCCAGATCAAAAACCGAAATGTTTTTTAGGAGCGATTCCAGTTCAGGCGGCCTTTCGATCGGATCATAAAGATAATTACTGCGGAAAAATACTTTACGCTGATTTGCCTCCATAATGGACATATCCTCTGACATCTCCTTGAAACGCTTGTATTCAAGAAGCCTGTTCACAAGTTCAGATCTGGGATCAACAGCCTCACCTTGTTCGTCCACCTCCTTGGGTAACAGCATACGCACTTTGATATGCATTAGTGTGGATGCCATCAGGATAAAATCGCCGGCAATTTCAAGATCCAGGTATTTGATCAAATTGACATACTGCAAAAATTCGGCTGTTATTTTTGAAATAGGAATATCATAGATATCGATCTCATCCCGCTTGATGAAGAACAGAAGAAGATCGAGAGGCCCCTCGAATGTTTCGAGTTTTACTTTATACAAACATTGCCTCAGCCGATTTTCATCTTTTCGTGGACTTCATTCATAGTATCGGTTGCAATCTGCAGTGCTTTTTCTTCCCCCGATCTCAGGCAGTCGAGAATATATTCCGGTTTCGCTTCCAGCTCCTTACGACACTCAAGGGTTGGAGCCAAATATTCGTATATTTTATTTGTACAACGTGTTTTGCAATCAACACAACCAAGGGCACCGGACTGGCAATTGGTACTTATTTCCGGAACATCAGCCGGATTAAATTTTTTATGATAAGAATAAATAACACAGACCTCTGGCCTGCCGGGATCGCCTTTTCTTACTTTAAGCGGATCGGTGACCGCTTTACGGATTTTCTGTTTGATAGCTTCAAGGTCATCCGAAAGGAGTATGGTGTTCCCAAGAGATTTACTCATCTTAGCGTTTCCGTCAAGGCCGGCAAGTCTCGGGAAATGAGTGAGTTTGGGTTCCGGTTCCGGAAAGACTTCTCCAAAATTGGAATTAAACCTTCTTGCGATCTCCCTGGTAATCTCAATATGAGGTAACTGGTCCTCACCTACCGGCACATAATTGCCCTTGTATAACAAAATATCTGCGGCCTGTAATACCGGATAACCCAGGTGCCCGTATGATAGATTTTCGATATTGAGATCACGGATCTGGTCCTTCAAGGTTGGATTCCGCTGAAGACGGTCCACAGAAATCAGCATACTGAAAATAAGGTGAAGTTCAGCGTGTTGTTTTATTTTTGATTGGCGGAACATCGGACTTTTTTCAGGATCCAGTCCTACTGCAATCCAGTCAATCATCATCTCGATCGTATCATTATAAACATTTGACATATCAAGTCCCGTCGTGAGGACGTGATAATCTGCTATCAGGTGATAATTTTCAAATTCATCCTGCAAGGCCACCCAATTCTCGAGTGCACCAACGTAATGTCCGATATGCAGTTTCCCGGTAGGACGCATACCGCTTAAAATTCTCTTCATTAACTTATTTGTGTTCTCCTAAGTATAAGTATTGTTTCCAATTTTCGTCCATCTTCCCAACAGCGTTTTTAATAAATATAATATGATTGGGGGTATAAGGACGATTCAACATTTTCATATTTGCCTCTATTGGTGTGCGGTCACCTTTTTTATTGTTACAGGAAGTGCAGGCAGCAATTAGGTTCTCCCAGCTGTCCGTACCGCCTCTCGCCTTCGGGATAATATGGTCGATCGTCAGGGGCAAATCACCTCTTCCGCAATAACCGCATTTGTAGCTGTCCCTTCTAAGGATATTTTTCCGCGTAAGTACAACTTTTTGAAATGGAACATTTATATAGCGGCTGAGCCTAATAACACTCGGACAGGGATAGGACCCTCCTGGAGTACGCAGTACTTTCTTGTTATCATTCGCAATAATTTCCGCTTTTCTCAGAAAAATTAAAATGATAGCTTTTTTAATGTTACAAAGAGTTAATGGTTCATAGCTCTGATTCAGAACCAGAACCTTAGCATTCAGCCTGCCGTTACGTTTAGTTCCAAGTTCGAAGACATACTCCGATAGTTAAAGTAAATATTTAAGTTATAACCTTTAAATATACTTATTTAAGAGAGTAATTTCTATTAAAAATTTTAGGACTTTTCAGGCCTGGCAGGGCTTTTGTTGCGTTATGGCAACACAGCAGGCATAATCACGGGAGTGGCTTATTGAGATATGAATGTCTAGAATTTCAGATGTGATCCTGGATAGATCCCCGTTCAGAACTGCGACCGGTTTCCCCTTCTCATTATTAATAATTTCTATGTTCTTCCAACCGAAATTCTCATTCCAGAGATCCGACAGAGACTTCGATACCGCTTCCTTGGCAGCAAATCTCGCGGCAAAATGCTGATATTGATCTGCTTTACTTTTACAATATTCGATTTCTTTTCCAGTAAAAATCTTATCGAGAAATCTGTCCCCGAATTTTTCGATACTTTGCCTTATCCTGTCAATTTCGATAATATCAACACCTAATCCAAAAACCATTTCAGAAACCTTCAGTCTTTCCGCTTCCCCTTTTGTCGCTCTGGCCTTCCAAATAACCAGTTCGGTGATCTATTCTTATTCCTTCCACCAATCCTAATTTTCGTTCAGCGCCTTTTTTATAACCCATTTTAATTAATGCTTCCCATACATCTTCCGTGATTCCGTTCTGTTCATACTGAATTTCATCAGGAAACCATTGATGGTGAATTCTCGGCGAATCCATAGCTTCCTTCAGAGGCATGTCAAAATCTATAGTATTCAGAATTACCTGAAGGACTACAGTAATAATAGTCGATCCGCCCGGAGACCCCAAAATGAGAAATGGTTTTCCATCTTCAAGTACTATTGTGGGAGTCATTGAACTCAGCATACGTTTTCCCGGCTGGATCGAGTTTGCAGTGCCGCCGATGAGACCAAATTGATTCATACTTCCGGGCTTGGCAGAAAAATCGTCCATTTCATTGTTCAGGAAAAATCCGCATCCGTCAACAATCAGGCCTGAACCGAATCCTGAATTGATCGTCGTCGTAACGCTGACGGCATTCCCGGATTTGTCATAAACAGAATAATGGGTTGTTTGTTCTGATTCCTTCGGGAAATTGTGTACACCGGGTTTTATTAACGCGGAGGGGGTAACTGAGTCCCCGATTCCCAGGTATATACTCTTCGCGTATTCTTTTGATGTGAGCCACTCAGCAGGTACATTGAAAAAATCAGGATCTCCCAGATATTCTGATCTGTCTGCGTAGACTCTTTTCATCGACTCCGACAATAATGAAAAATATTTTCCTGAACCGAAGTCGGCTTTATGGAATGAACGATTTTCAAGAATATTCAGGAGCTGAATCAGAGCAACCCCGCCGGAACTTGACGGAGGCATCGACAATATCTCGTAGCCGCGGTAACTCCCTTTTAATGGAGTTCTTTCAATTACTTTGTACGATTTAAGATCTTCCCGGGTCATAATCCCGCCGGTATGTTTCATTTGTTCTACAATTTTTTCAGCCACCCAACCATCGTAAAAACCATTTACCCCTTTATCTCTTATTTGTCTGAGAGTTTTCGCAAGGTCTTTTTGCACAAAGATTTCACCCTCTCTGTATTCTGAACCATTTTTTGTGAAGACAGAAGAAGAACTTGGATATTTAATAAAACGGTTACGGTTTGAGTTTAGTTTTTCTGCGGCAGACTCGCTTAACTGAAAACCGTTCTCTGCCAAATTTATTGCGGGCTGAATTACTTTGTGAAGAGGGAGTGAACCATATTTTTCGAGAGCATAAAGAAGGCCGGCTACGGAACCGGGCACACCTGAGGCAAGAGCGCCATTCTGAGATAAATCAGGAAGGAAGTTTCCGGCAGAATCCAGATACATATCTTTCATTGATCCGGAAGGGGCTGATTCTCGGTAGTCGATGGCAATATCCTTGCCATCTTTTGTCCTGATGACCATATATCCTCCACCGCCGATATTGCCTGCAACAGGGTAAGTCACAGCCAGGGCAAATCCGACGGCGACAGCTGCATCAATACTGTTCCCCCCTTCCCTCAAAATCTTCAATCCTGCTTTTGAAGCGAATGGTTCGGCAGAAACAACCATTCCGTTTTTCATTTCCTGTCCGCTCATAAAGAACGGAAGAAAGAGGAAATGAAAAATAAGGCTGAGATTAAAAAATCTCAAAGTCCGCCTTAACCTTAACGCCTTCATTTTTAAGCTGCTCATTGAGGGTTTTTATTAATTGATCTACTGATTTCAAGGTTTCCTTGAGATCGCTGATCATAGTCGGATCATATAAGAGTTTGCCTGCATTATTTTGCTTATTCTCAGTTTCCATGATAAACTTATCCGCTTTTCCAAGAATGATATGAAGTTCATTAATTGCTTTTAGGGAAACCTGCAATGTAGAATCAATAGTCTTTCTGTTTTCGGAAAGAAGTTTGGTTGCATCGGTAGTAAGTTTCTGAGTATTATTTATTACCGATTCGAATTTCGGTTTATTCTCGACAACCATAGCGCGAAGTTCAGTGGTTAGTACCTGCAGATTCGCTAACGAAGTTTCCAGATTTTCTTTTTGCTGCTTGTTTTCTAAAAGATCTCTCACTGCCACCAATATCCGGTTTACATTTTCTACCATCGCGGGAACTTTATCTGATAAATCGCCGGCCAGGTTCATCACGGTCGGAATGTCAGCCACAAATTTACCCTGATACACACTGTTTGGATCGATTTTATCACTTCCTTCACCGGGATAAATTTCAATTTTCTTGCCACCCATGAGATCCAGCATCATCACTTCGAAACGGGCATCGGTTTTTAACTCTGAATCTGAGTCCATATTCAGTTTAACATATACACTTCTGCCTTTAGGTACGATATCTTCAACGTATCCTTTGCGGACTCCGCTTACCGTAATCTGATCACCGACCTCTAATCCGGAAACATTTGGAAATTTTACAATTAGAAATAATCTATCCGGGGCAAGTGAATAATTTCTTGCCCAGCCCAATATCCAAACCAGGAGAAAGATTCCGATAATTACGGTTAAACCAACTCTGATTTCAGTTTTTCTGGTGTCTCTCATTTTTATACTTATTGAATTGTTGTAAAATTTTATTTAATTCCTGTTCGTTTACGGCCGAGTCTGCCAATGCTTCGCCAATCGTCTTGGCAACGCCTTCAAGCGGCTTTAACCTTATAATATCTTGTGATAAAACTTCTTCGCTGAATTTCTTCAGTTCAACCGAAAGTTTTTCTTTTTCAGTTCCGGGTTCAACTTTTGTAAGTTCGGTGACTAAATCA
>CAIMOS010000136.1 GCA_903843135.1 uncultured Ignavibacteriales bacterium
CAAAGACGCAGTGCTATTAACTTAGCGCCTTTGCGTCTTGGCGAGAGCGGTTTCACGCAAAGCGGCAAAGGGCCCCCTAAGTACCCGGATCAATATATTCCTTCCCGCCGGCTGCTTTGTTAATTTTAATTAGCAACCACTCATATTAATCCCTTATCTTTACATATATATTCCGGTGTAATATGAAAAAGTATTTCGATTTCGAAAACAATAACACTGACTTCAGGACAGAAGTGATCGCGGGCATTACTTCGTTCCTCGCCACAATGTACATCATTATCGTGAATCCGGTTATCCTCTCCGCAGGAGGACTCCCTTTTTCCGGAGCGCTGACCGCAACGGTTCTGATAAGCGCTTTCACCTCCATTGCGATGGGCATCTACGCAAGAACCCCGATAGTGCTCGCGCCCGGTATGGGTATCAATGCATTTTTCACTTACTACGTCGTGCTCGGAATGGGAGTAAAATGGGAGACCGCGCTTGGCACCGTTTTCTGGGCGGGAGTGATTTTTATACTCCTTTCTGTTTTTAATGTCCGCACGCAAATACTTAAGTCTATACCAAAGCAGCTAAGATATGCGATAGCCTGCGGCATCGGCCTCTTTATAACTTTTATCGGATTTGAAAACGCGAAGTTTATCGTAGGGGATCCCGTTACACTCGTCAGGATGGGAAAAATGGACGCTGTTACGATAACATTCCTTGCGGGACTCGTGATTACTTCTCTCCTTGTAATTAAGCGCGTTAAAGGCGCGCTCATTATAGGGATCATTACGACCACGCTCTTATCAATACCGATCGGAAGAATATACGGCGATGCCTCAGCGGTGAACCGCGGATTATCAACCCTGGTAACGTGGCAGGGAGTATTTTCGATGCCGGACCTGAGCATAATAATGAATCTCGATTTTGTCGAGTCGCTCCGGTTCGCTCTCTGGCCGGTAATTCTCGCGTTCCTTTTTACGGATATGTTTGACTCAATCTCAACTTTTATCGGCGTATCAGAAGCCTCCGGAATGATTGATAAAAACGGCGATCCGGTCAGAATAAAAGAATCCCTGATCGTCGATGCATTCGGAACGATGGTTTCTGGATTGTTAGGCACCAGTTCTGCGACCTGTTACATTGAGTCGGCTGCAGGCGTGAAAGAAGGGGGCAGGACGGGGCTGACGGCTATTGTCGCCGGAGCGCTCTTTCTTCCTTTCCTTTTTTTGTCTCCGCTTCTCTCAACGGTGCCCTCCATATCTACCGCGCCGGCGCTTATACTCGTTGGCGTTTTTATGATGAAGCCGATAACAAAAATCAACTGGGAAAATTTCGACGATGCTATCCCTGCTTTCTTCGGAATGATACTGATTCCGCTGACATACTCTATCAGCCAGGGAATTATCTGGGCGTTTCTTTCGTGGACGATTATAAAAATAGCGGTTGGAAAGAAAAACGAGGTGAGCGCAATGTTAATAGCGATTGACGTCCTGGCGATTATTACATTATTTGTATAAAAGTAGGTCGAAATTCCTTCCGGCCCGTCACGCAGAGAAACCATATTAAACCGGCAGGGATAAATCTCGGCCAACAATTTCAATTTTACCGGAATTTTCCTTATTTTAGGGGTCTTAAATTTATGCCAGAGTAGCTCAGTTGGTTAGAGCGTCTGACTGTGGATCAGAAGGTCATGGGTTCGAATCCCGTCTCTGGTACAATGACCCGGGTTAGCCCCTCCTTTTTAATCATTGGAAACAAGGCTAACCCTTTTTATTTCAACTATTTAGCAGACTAAATGCGCAAAATTATTCCACGTAAAATCAAGGGTTTCCGCGATTCGGGCCCCGGCCTGAACGCCCTCAAATGGCACATCATAAACTCCGCGGGTAAGGTTTATAAACTTTATGGTTTTGAACACTGGGACACCCCTGTTATGGAATATGCCGACTGCATAGGCAAATACCTCCCGGAAGCCGACAGCGTGGATGAGGGGATTTATTTTTTTCGCAACCCGGAAAAAGAAAATCTTTTTGATGATGAAGGAGACTTGTTGCGTGACAGCGCCGGTAATTTCCTTCTCGATAATCATTTTGTCGCGCTCCGTTACGATCTTACCGCGCCGCTTTCCCGTTTATACGCAGAACAATTATGGGACACATATAAACGCGGACAATTAACAAACAATAACGCGCCATTGCTTAGAAGATACCAGTACGGCCCGGTGTTCCGCTACGAAGCGAAACTCGATCCGGGCAGGTTCCGCGAATTCTGGCAGCTTGATTTTGATTCTGTCGGCTCCGCGGATATGGGCGTTGATGCAGAAGTGTGTATGGTCCTTTCGGATGCGCTTGAAGCGATAGGCCTGCCCCGCGGTTCATTTAAAGTAAAAGTGAATAACCGCAAGATCTTTAAGGGGTATCTTTCAAATCTTGGCATTACAAACGAAGAGTCTGAGCAGGCGGTACTTCGTATAATGGATAAAGTTGATAAAATCGGCAAAGAGGGGATGGTCCTTGAACTCGGAAGAGGGCGCAAAGACAAATCCGGCGCGGAGATTAAAGGTCTCGGACTCGATGAATCGCTTGTAAGTAAAATAGTCGGCTACCTTGATGATTTTTCACACGATGCTTCACGCAAAGATGTTATCGCAAGCCTTCAGTCCCTCTCCGGCGGCAATGCAGTGCTTGATGAAGGTATTGCCGAGCTGAGTGAAATTGACGGTATGCTTAGCGGCCTTGGCTTTGACGAAGAGCGCGTTGCGTTTTCTCCGGCACTGGTCCGCGGAATGTCTTATTACACCGGCCCCATATTTGAAGTTGAATCTTCGTTAACATTTAAAGATGATAAAGGAAACGAAAGGCGCGTGGGCGCAATATGCGGCGGCGGCAGATACGACGGGCTTGTAGAGCGCTTGCTCGGCGCCAAAGTGCCCGCAACCGGTGCGTCGATCGGTGTTGACCGCCTTGCCGAACTGCTGACTCTGACAGGATTAATTCCTCAGTCGCAGCAGGGGCCGGTACTGATAATATCTTTTGATAATTCGCTTAAATCAGAATATATGAAGATTGCTTCCGAACTAAGGGCGGAAGGGATTTCCTCAGAGATATATTTCGGATTACAGAAGGGGCTGAAGAAACAGATGGCATACGGCGATAAGAAAAACTCACCGCTTGTTGTCATCATCGGCAGCGAC
>CAIMOS010000137.1 GCA_903843135.1 uncultured Ignavibacteriales bacterium
ATTAAAAACCTGTGTAATAAAACTGAGCCAAGAGATATAAGGCGCGGGATTACCCTCCGCGGGAGAGGTAGCGCACCCAAGAACAGTGACAGTACTGTCCACGGATTTAATTACAGGATATGCTGCCTGCAGCAGCAGTTTATATTGCAGCGCATTAGGGGCCGGATCCCAGAACTGAGGTATATTTGGTTCGTTCCAGATCTCATATAGTTTTACGCCAAGCGGTGCGTAACGCTCCACGACTTTGCGGCAGTACTGCGCGTATGCGGCACGGTTACTGTCAGATGTGACTGCAGCGCCGGCGTGAGGTGCATAGAGGGGATTATTGTAATCAAGAATAAGCATTACATCGATCCCCTTTTGTTTTGCTGTCCGGATATAATAGTCGAGTACAGGGGAGAATGAGAAAACGCCTCTTTGCGTCTCGATGAAAGACCAGTAACATTCATCGCGGATCACCTTAATTCCCGCTGCCTGTATCCCATCAAGCATCCTGTTGATTGAGGAAGAATCAATATCAGGCCTGTCAATTTGCCCAAAGTGCGTCTGCACGGAAAAGTATGTTTGCGCATAAAGCGAAATACCGGAACATAAAAACAGGTACAAAAAGAAGATCCGGACGACAGATTTCATATAAAAGCCTTATCTCTTGGATCAAACTTGTCGGAAAAGGATAGTAGGACAAATCCGGCAGTTAATAAAAAAGTAATAATTAGTGTGAATTTATATTTCATTCTGTTAACGGGATACTTCTGATGGTAAAATTTACTGAGAATTGGGCAGATATCAATATTTAAAGTAAAAAATGGAATTTCATTCCCGATATTAAAGCGGGTTTGCCTGCAGATGACCCTAAAATTCCGTAAATTTACGAATTAATTTTTTGGAGAATTGCTTGATCAACGATACCCCGCGTGTCCGCTTTGCGCCAAGTCCGACAGGTTATCTTCACGTCGGAGGGCTCCGCACGGCGCTGTATAATTATTTGTTCGCTAAGAGAAATAACGGAAAATTTGTCCTGCGTATTGAGGACACAGACAGGAACCGCTATGTTGAAGGAGCGGTTGAAAATCTGATTAACGCGCTTAAATGGTGCGGACTTGATTATGACGAGGGCCCGGATAAAGGGGGCGATTACGGGCCGTATATGCAGTCCCAGCGGCTTGAGATCTATAAAGAGCACGCGCTTCAGTTAGTGGAGAACGGCCACGCGTATTATTGCTTCTGTACGCCGGCAAGACTTGAGGAACTGAAAAAAGAACAGCAGGCGGCAAAACTTCCGCAGGCTAAATATGATAAACACTGCCTGTCTCTCAGTAATGACGAAGTTGCCGCAAAACTAAACGCGGGTGAACAATATGTTATCAGGCTGAATGTCCGCCCCGGTCAGAAAGTTGCATTTACAGATATCATCCGTGAATATGTTGAGTTTGACAGCAATAATATAGATGACCAGGTACTTATAAAAGGCGATGGCTATCCGACTTACCATCTCGCCAATGTGGTTGATGACCATCTTATGAAAATAACTCACGTCGTGAGGGGCGAGGAATGGCTTTCATCAACTCCCAAACACGTGCTGTTATATGATTTCTTCGGATGGGAAAAACCAATCTTCGCGCATCTGCCGTTACTCTTAAATCCTGACCGCTCAAAACTAAGCAAGAGGCAGGGGGACGTGGCAGTTGAAGATTACCGCGCGAAAGGATATTTCAAAGAGGCGCTTGTAAACTTCGTATCGCTTCTGGGCTGGAACGCGGGAGATGATAAGGAGTTCTACTACCTTAATGAACTCGCCGAAAAGTTTTCGCTTGAGCGAGTGAATAAAGCGGGCGCGGTTTTTGATATTGAAAAACTAAACTGGCTGAACGCCGAGCATCTTCGCGCAAAGGATCCAGCTGATCTTCTGCAGACGCTAAAAGATGAACTGACCGCAGCGGGAATAGGCTTCACCGATAAGACGGATGACTATCTGAAAAACGTTATCGCGGTGATGAAGGAGAGAGTGTCGTTCGTGAAGGAATATATTGAAAAGAGCCCGTATTTCTTTTTACCGGTCACTTCATACGACGAAAATTCGAAACTGAAAAACTGGAATCCGGATACCGGGGCGCAGATGACAAGGTTAAAAGATGAATTCCTTAAACTCGGTGATTCGCCTGTTAAGGAAGATTATGAATCCGCGCTCAAAAATGTTGCCGCGGAACTGAACATCGGCGCCGGTAAATTAATTCATCCGCTCAGGCTATCAACATCAGGTATGGCTGCCGGGCCGGGCGTATATGATATACCTGTAGTATTGGGAAAAGCCGAGACGGTTAAACGCATCGAGGATGCGATTACGAGATTGCAGTAATAAAACTTAATAACTGCAAACCACCGGCGGGCTTCATCCGTCCCGCCGTGGTTAACGGGGCATTAAAATCCGTCAAGTTTTATTTTTGTGTAAATAATATAAAGATCTAAACCGAGTGTGATAACATTCGCGGCGATTATCGGGTTTGAGTTAATAATCAGTCCGTATATCAGCCACAATACCACGCCGCTGGTGAGCAGGGCAAACATACCGAGGGAGATATCTTTAGTTTGTTGTGATTTATATATTTTAATAGCCTGGGGAATAAACGCGACTGTGGTGCAAAACGCCGCGCCGTATCCAAGCAGTTCTATGAAAAATAATCTGTCCATTAATCAGTAATTTGTTATTAAAAAAAATCTATGTCTGAGCCCCTCGACTTTTGCCGCATAAAGAAAATTGACGAAAAAGGCTTCGGCTTTTTACGCAGCCTCCATTACCCGGGCGATATCTTCTTCCATTTTTCCCAGATTAAAAAAGAAGAACTTCTTGATAAACTGCAGCAGATGAAACGCGGCGACTTTATCGTTTATTTTACTTCGCGCTTAACTGAAAAAGGGAAGCGCAAAGTCGAGAGGTTCTGGTATATCCTCTCTGATGTTCCGGCGGAGTTGCTCGCTGCATTTAAATCAAGGATACTGAGTGAATTCAACGACAGCCGTATAAACACTTTCGACCTGCTTCACGTGCTGGGAGAGATAAGGTTTATGAATCTCTTAACGCCGGAAGAACTCGATCTTGTGCTGTCCTCAAAGAAAATATTATCACTGCCGACCACTATACTGCCGCTCCTCACTCCTGAAGAGACCGCGCATTTTAAGAAGCTGCTTAAAATAGATGAACTCGCGGAGAAACCTGTTAAGCCGTTCTGGTACGAAGATATTGTTAAAGCTTAATTGACAATTGATAATTGACAATGGACAATTGATAATTAAACTCTCAATTCTTAACTCTTAACTCTTAATTTTTAATTATCTTAGTCCAGCTGTCCTTTAAAGTAACGGTTCTGTTGAACACCAGATTTCCTGCCGCAAAACTTTTCTTGTCGACACAGAAATAGCCCGTGCGTTCAAACTGGTAATTTAAGCCGGGTTTTGCATCTGCAAGCGACGGCTCAAGCAATGCATTATTAACCGTTATCAGAGAATCAGGATTGAGATTTTCAAGCCAGTTTTCTTCGGAAGCGGGATCTTCGACGGTAAAGAGCCTGTCGTAAAGCCTTACCTCCGCTTTAACTGCGTGTTTTGCATTTACCCAGTGAATGGTTCCTTTAACTTTTTTCTTGCTTGTGCCTGTGCCGCTTCTCGATTCGGGATCGTATGAACACTTAAGTTCGATTACTTTGCCTTCGGAGTCTTTCACAACCTCCTCACACTTTATAATATAACCGTAGCGCAAACGGACTTCACCACCCGGAACAAGCCTGTGGAATCCCTTCGGCGGATCCTCCATAAAATCGGTTTCTTCGATATACAATTCTTTACCAAAGACAAGTTTTCTTGTTCCGGCGGAAGCATCTTCGGGATTATTTACTGCGTCCATCACCTCTTCGGTATCTTCGGGATAACCGATGAGTGAAACTTTAAGCGGTTTCAGTACCGCCATCGCGCGGAGAGCGTGTTTGTTGAGGTCCTCGCGGATGGCATATTCAAGAAGGGCTATGTCAGTCATTGCGTCGCGCTTTGCGACACCGATTATCTCGGCAAAATTTTTCATAGCTTCGGTTGTGTATCCGCGGCGCCTTAGTCCGGAAATGGTCGGCATACGAGGATCATCCCATCCGTCGACTTTCGCTTCCTGAACTAACTGCAAAAGTTTGCGTTTACTCATTACGGTATAATTGAGATTGAGCCTCGCGAATTCTATCTGCTGAGGATGATATACGCCGAGTTCATCAAGGTACCAGTCGTAAAGCGGCCTGTGATTTTCAAATTCGAGTGTACAAATTGAATGGGTTATGTTCTCAATGCTGTCTTCAATGCCGTGCGCCCAGTCGTATGTAGGATAGATGCACCAGTCGTTTCCGGTCCTGTGGTGTTCGGCGTGCACTATGCGGTACATAATCGGGTCGCGCAAATTAACATTAGGGGACGCCATATCAATTTTCGCGCGTAAAACTTTTTCACCGTTCGCGAATTCTCCTTTGCGCATCCGGTTAAACAGGTCGAGGTTTTCTTTCACGGTTCTGTTACTGTAAGGGCTTTCCTTTCCCGGCGCTGTAAGTGTGCCTCTGTATTCGCGTATCTGATCCGCGTTCAGGTCGCATACATAAGCTTTCCCTTTTTTGATCAGGTCAACCGCGTAATCATACATCTGCTGAAAATAATCTGAAGCGAAAAGTATCCGGCCTTCAAAATCCGCGCCGAGCCATTTAACATCCTCGATGATCGAGTCGACATATTCCTGCTCTTCCTTTTCCGGATTTGTGTCATCGAAGCGGAGATTAAACTTGCCGTTATAGTCTCTCGCGATTCCGTAGTTCAGCATTATCGATTTGGCGTGGCCGATATGCAGGTAGCCGTTCGGTTCGGGTGGGAAGCGGGTATGGACTCTGCCATCCCACTTGCCGGTTTTCAGGTCTTCGTCGATGATCTCGCGGATAAAGTTTGTCTTTTTCGGTTCAGCTTTTTCTTCAGGTGTATTTGCGTTCATTTAATATCTGTAAAATCGTAAAAAAATAATCTTCAAATATAACAATTGGCAGGGGAAATGAGGGAAGTTGGCCGCATAATGAGTAGCGGCATAGCCAAAAAACCGGGTTTACTCTAACCAATATTGAAACATTTACTTAAATAGTGAAAAAAATTGCATTTATTTGGCTTATGTTAACAATATATACAAAATAAGCTATATATAAATACATTATTTGGAAAATAGTGACTGAAATAGTATTTTGAAGTGGTATAATATTATGAATTTATTTAAAAATGCCGGTAGTTAATCAAATAAGCAGTGAGCTGATAATTGACCGTATCAGGTTTGAGAACAAGTGGTGGGTAAACGGATCCATCGATGCCGAATTCAATTCGATGATGCGCCGTATTGCCTTCGACGGTTTTTTCCGGTTGGTTGAGGAAACAAGCGTCAGGCGAGCAGTTCTGTTAATGGGTCCGCGGCGTGTCGGGAAAACGGTTTTGCTGTATCATTCAATCGGAGAATTACTCGCGAAAAAAGCGGACAGATTTAAAATATGCTTTATCAGCGTTGATAATCCTGTCTATTTAAACCTCGGTTTGGAAAAACTTTTTGAGCTGGCGCGGGAAGCCGTTGCTGACCCGGACCCTGCAGGCTGGTATGTTTTTTTTGATGAGATCCAATATTTGCGGAACTGGGAACAGCATCTTAAATCATTGGTGGACAGTTATCCCCGGACCAAGTTTATCGCATCCGGATCTGCGGCGGCAGCTTTAAAATATCAAAGCACTGAAAGCGGAGCGGGAAGGTTTACAGATTTCAGGCTGGCCCCTCTTTCTTTTTACGAATATATACACTTTACGAAGAATGATCTTATTATCCGTTCCGCGGAGAGTTTGTGGAAGGGTAACCTGAATAGTTTTTATACAACCGTTAACATAAAAGAACTGAATAAACATTTTTTTGACTATATAAATTACGGCGGTTATCCCGAAGTGATCTTTTCAGAGGCCATAAGAAATAATCCGGGAAGATATATTAAAAATGACATACTTGATAAAGTACTTCTCCGTGATCTGCCGGGGTTATACGGAATAAGAGACGTTCAGGAACTTAATTCTTTTTTTACGGTGCTGGCTTATAACAGCGGGAATGAGATATCCCTTGATTCACTTTCCAAAAACTGCGGAGCGGATAAAAACCTGATCAAAAAGTATATTGAATATCTTGAAGCCGCTTTTCTGATAATGCCTGTTCATCGTATTGATAATAATGCCAAACGTTTCAGGCGGGCAACATTCTATAAGATTTATCTTACGAATCCAAGCCTGAGGAGCGCATTATTCGCGCCGGTGGAAGCCTCTGATTCAGCTGCGGGGAATTTAGTTGAAACAACTGTATTCAGCCAGTTCGAAAGGCCGGGAAGTTTTGTTCCGCGTTATGCGAGATGGAGCAGCGGTAAATTTCAGGGAGAAGTTGACCTTGTTGGATTGGATGAATTACAGTTCAGGCCAGTGTGGGCGCTTGAAGTAAAATGGAGCAACAGGTTCTTTGAAAATCCCGGTGAGTTACGTAGTATTATCAGGTTTTGCAGAGATAATAATTTAAACACCGCAGCCGTGACATCCATTGATAAAACAGGTGTTGTCGAAAAAGACGGCGTTCAGTTTCATTTTTTTCCGGCCTCAGTTTATGCCTATTCAATCGGCGCAAACAATTCAAATCAGAGCAGTGCACAGGCTTAATTTTGAAATCCTCTGGCGTTCTGCCTTGTACCGTAAAGCACCCGGAACTTATATTAGCATCTCAAAATTCATAATTTTTAACTTTTAATCTTTAAGTAAATGAAGCCCGAAACCTGTGTATTATTGCTGCAGTTAGGTACTCCTGACAGCCCGAAAGTAAAAGACGTACGCCGCTATCTGTTTGAGTTCCTGAACGACCCGCGTGTTATTGATATTCCCGCTATTCTGCGCGCTATGCTGGTCAATCTGATAATCGTCCCTTTCCGTGCGCCGAAATCGGCAAAGATCTACGAGCACTTGTGGACAGATAAGGGTTCTCCCATATTGCTTTACACTCAGGAGATCACGGGTCTTCTGCAGAAAGAACTTGGCGGCGGATTTAAAGTTGAGTTTGCGATGCGCTATCAGAACCCGTCTATGGAGGAAGTTCTGGGCAGGATCAAAAAAGCCAACTATAAAAAAATTATTGTTGTTCCATTATTCCCGCAGTATGCATCCGCGACGACCGGATCCGCGGTAGAGAAGGCAATGAGGATAATAAGCAGATGGTGGGTAATCCCTGAAGTGAAATTTATCGGACAGTTTTATGATCATCCTCTTTTTGTTGAGGCATTCGCCGAGCGCGGGAGGCAGTACGATATAAATTCATACGATCACGTGATTTTCAGTTATCACGGCCTGCCGGAGCGCCAGGTTAATAAAGTTTATGAAGACGGAAAACCGTGTTCGGACCACGACTGCGAAAAAATAATCACCGAAGAAAACAAACATTGTTATAAAGCTACGTGCTATGCCACGACAAGGCTGCTTGCCGCAAAACTCGGAATTCCGGAAAGCCGTTATACCGTCAGTTTCCAATCCAGATTGGGAAAAGGCTGGCTTGAACCGTTTTCCGACAACGTGATAATTCAGAAGGCAAAGGAAGGCGCTAAGAAACTGCTCGTGTTCAGCCCTGCTTTTGTTGCCGACTGCCTGGAGACAACCGTTGAGATCGGTTATGAATACCAGCAGCTTTTTAAGGAGCACGGCGGAGAAAAAGTTCAGCTTGTTGAGAGTCTGAACAACCATCCGAAGTGGATCGAAACGCTGAAAAGCCTTGTTCAGCAAAATTAGCCGGTAAATTTCACTTTGTTTAATTTTGCGAAGTGTTTTAATTTATGCCCGTGTTACAAATTCATTCAATATATTTATAAACCACGGTGCGGGTAAAGTCCGTATTGTGTACTTTTAGGAGAAAATAGATGTTACAAGTTGTTGATGTTGAACTGACCCCGAATCCGCACGCACTGAAATTCGTTATCAACGAACGGATCCTTCGGTTCGAGACAAGGCAGTTTAACACTGCTGAAGATGCAGCGGCTGACCCGCTCGCGAAAAATATTTTTGAGATTCCGGGTGTTGTTACTGTTTTTTATATGGACAAGTTCATCACAATTGAAAAAGCAAAAGACGCCGACTGGGGCAAGATACAGAGGCCTCTGGTGAATATGCTCGCCCGGTTCGATAAAACAACAATTCCCGCCGAAAAAGAACCGGAAGGCAATGATGAGGCGTCGAGCGAATTACTAAAAAAAATTAATGAGATACTCAATCAGAAAGTACGCCCCGCGCTTGCATACGATGGCGGCGGATTAGAGATTCTTGGTCTTGAAGGGCATACACTAAGTGTACGTTACCAGGGAGCTTGCGGCAGCTGCCCCAGCGCGATTAACGGTACGCTTAACGCTATAGAGAGTTTGCTTAAAAAAGATATTAATCCGGCCATCCAGGTAATTGCAGGTTAACAAATGAAAACTGAAACTCCCTTGCTGTACACAACATTCCGCAGCGGCGGGATACGTTTCGACGTCTGTGCCTCCAAGAAAGGCATACGATCAATATCTATGAA
>CAIMOS010000138.1 GCA_903843135.1 uncultured Ignavibacteriales bacterium
AGTTACGCCAACGCGCTGCCCATCTATATAAACTGCCGCATCTTGTTCCGGTGTGGTATTAAGTTCAAGGTAACCGAAAGCGGGCTTAAGTTCCGCCTTGATATTTTTTTCCATTCCGTCAATGAGAGTGAATGTCTCCGTGTAATCGTGGTAAAGATCCGCGGTTACGCGCACCGTATGTTCCGCACTTTCTGTTTCTCTTTTAATTACCGGCCCGGCGCCGAGCGGCTTACCGTCAATTAAAATTGTGCTGTTCGGCTGGGAACTTGTAACAGATATATATCCGAACTTTGGCTTCAGAACTGGTTTAAGAGTAACCGTCTTCCCTTCTACCAGTGTGAATGTGGATATTTCAGTGTAATAAAGATTTTTCCTCACTTCAAGCTGGTATGTTCCAATTGCGATCGTTGTCTGAAACGGAGTGTTACCCTGCTTCTGTCCGTTAATCAGCACCTCCGCACCAGGCGGCTCTGAGGTTATAAACACAATACCGTCAAGTTCAAGCCGTTTCCCTTTTGAGGATTGACCTGCGGTAAGCGTCACCTCTTTCTGCACAGAACCCGTTACTGAGACCGCGGCTGATACATCGTTAAAACCATACTTCGCGAACTTAAATGTATAGTCCCCCTTAGGCAGGCGGAATGAAATTAGCTTGTCTTTATTTAGTGTTGGTGTGAAGCTGCCGTAAGAGGCGTAAACCGAATCCTCATTAAGGTTAAAGATTACATCGTAAAGGTTATCATCGGCCCGCGCGGAGACGGGTGCAGCTTTGGCTTCGATTGTATAATAGCGTACTGCCCTCGGTTCAAGTTTCGGTACTGATATCCGGTCTTCCCGGAATGCGCGGTTCTTAACTTTAATATACTGCCGTTCTGTTGCAATTATCAGAGTGTATTTATTCACGTCCGTGATTTTTTTTATGATCCCGTCAACATTCGATTCGAAATCAAGATCGCTGATGGATGAATAAATTATTATCGCGGCATCATTGGGGTTATTAACAAACACCGGCGGATTTGGCTGCGGCGCAGTTTCCTTAATATCAAACTCCTTCAATTGCCCGAAAGAGCTCATCGATAATAAAATGGAAATTATTAAAGCAGTAATTTTCATATGATATCCCGGTTATAAACTTTTATTCAATGATCTCAAAATCTCCTAGGCCCAGCACTTCTTCGGCTTTTGTGTATTTATCCGGCTGCCAGGAGCGGACGTGTATGAGG
Source organism: uncultured Ignavibacteriales bacterium (assembly GCA_903843135.1). Taxonomy (GTDB): domain Bacteria; phylum Bacteroidota; class Ignavibacteria; order Ignavibacteriales; family Ignavibacteriaceae; genus JABWCL01. Next base: position 1,224 of record CAIMOS010000138.1, read on the forward strand.
GGTTTATCCTCTTCCTTAAAATCTATCATCAGAAAAAGATATCCCCTGTCGGAGTATGTGCTTGAGCGCCACAACTGCTCAAGTGTAACGCCGTAAAGGTAGCCGTAGCGTTTGTGCTGGACTATCTCAATCCGGTCGAAGCCGACTTTGATATATTTGTTGTGGTCGAAATTGGCGCGGAGGTTTTTAATATAATCCTGTTTGCTCAGCCTTATGAACTTCACCTGTCCCGGGCTCAGGCTCCTTTCCAGAAGATCAATGCCGTCCTGCTGCTTCTGAACAACTCTTCCGACAATGATAAGAGCGTTATCGCTGAATACATTTTCAATATACTTCAGGTCCTTACGGTTATAAGCGGTACGGAAGTTTTCAACAAAATCGAGGATTATCTGCCTTCTCCTCATATCGGTAAGATTAACTCCTTTTGAAAGGAGCTTTTTATACTGATGTGTTTCTATTCCGAAGTACATATCTTCAAGCACGCCTGCCGAGTTGAACACCAATACGCCCTCCTCCTCAACAGGCTCCGACTCATTTTTCAGGACGAGAGGAAGCGGCCGCAGTTCCCAGTTACCGTTTCCCTGTTTTATTAATTCGATCTTTAAATTTGTTTCGGGACAAACAAACGGAGAAGTTTTCCAGAGCGAGTTGATATTATTGCGGGCGGGAGCGGTTACTTTTACCCCTTCAAGTCCGGGATCGGCGCCGTTTCTATAAGCTTCGTTAAATGAAGCGACTATCTGAGATGCCGCAGAGGCGATGGAAGAGTGGAGCTGGGAATTATCAAAGTTGGAGATTTCAATAGTCGTCCTGTGCTGCGGATAAACTGCAGCTGATATAACTATAAATGATAACAATAAGATAAGCTTTCTCATTTGTACACCTCGACCCATATGCTTGCCATTCCTTTATAAGAGTTGCTCAGAAGACTAACAGTGTTGCCGGTTACCAGGTCTTGCCTTCCATCATTCCCCGGCACCAGAAACGCCTTCATTTCCCCGGTAACCGGATGAAAGATAATAACGTAACAGTTTTCCGGTGAAACAAAAGCAGCTTTCTTACCATAAGATAATAATCCCCTGGCTTTATATCCATCAAGAATATTAATCACGTCCCTGAACCGGGTTACCCTGAGAACGGCTTCGCTCATATCTTCAGCCGTTTTATTAACGATTACGGCAGGGGGCTTTTCTGTAGTAGAAGGCTCTTTTTCTGCCGGTTTTGACTCTGCTTTTGGAGGAAGCGAAACTGTCTCCCCGCCCGCTACGTTCACCTGTTTTGTGATCTTAAGCTGGGGATCGGAGTTGATCTGCAGAGTTACGTTATATAAACCCGGTGATTTGTAGAGATGTTTGGGGTCGAGATCTTCGGATGATGTGCCGTCGCCAAAATTCCACTCCGTTTTCGAGATGCTTAAATTTTTAATCTCCGATGTGAACGCGTATACGGTATTTGATTCCTCCTTTATACTGAAATCAGCTTTAACTATATTGGAAAAATCCGCAAGCACTTCAATTTTTTCCGTCAGGCCGAACTGTTGGTGAAGCTCCTTAAGTTCGCTCTCCTCCTCGAATGCCGGCGAGAGGAGCAGCCGAAGATTCTGTTTTTTACCCGACGGTTGGGAATAGAGTATCAGGTTCGCTTTGCCGCCGCGGATGATTCTCTGCGGGCTGTCGGCGTTATCTATCTTTATCGCGATCTTTGCCGCAGGCGTAGTTTTATAGAAAACGGATACGGGAATCTCTATCTGCTCTTCAAGGCCGGGAGTAAGGAACGGCTGACCGGGTATTATCTTAAGCGAGCCGAGGAAACTTCTCAGCTTGTTCTCCAGCAATATCCTAACGCTCACCACGGAGTCACTGCTGATGGCACTATAATAACTCACGGGTTCCGGGGAAAAGAAAGTGTTGAGATAAGCGAGGTAGTAATTATAAAACGCCTGGATCAGCCCTTCTGCTGTTTCCATGTTTTCAGCGAGGCGGACCATCTCCCTGATCTCAACCTTTACCTCGCTGATCGAGGCTTCATAGTCAGAGACAAGAATATACGCCATAGCGTAAAACCTGTTTCCGTCCGGTTCCTGGTCCATCACTTTCAAATTCTTAAGCCTCAGTTTGGAGTAGGTTTTTGTATAGCTGTTAAACAGCGCGTTATAGTTTGTACTCTCCTCACTCAGAATTTCAGTTTCGGAGGTACTGACAGCGGAGATTACATTTGTGACAATGCTGTTAAGCAGTTCTTTCTTAGCATTCTCTCTCGCCTCTGCGGAAGTCGCTCCCTCTCCAACTGCCCATTTATACGCGTCGGAGGTCTTTATCTCAAAAGCGTCCTGAGGAAATACTGTATTTATAAATACAATCATAATAGTTGTTAGTAAATTTTTCATTTTAGCAGATATTATTCTTTATATATATGATTATTCCGATTAATTAGAGATTATACATCCAATGCTTAAATAGTGGTTGAGTCCACCTCTAACTATTAAATCAGTCTGGTAGTTTTTTTGCTTAGAGAAGGGTATTATTATTTCCACAGATAGATTTGGGATGATTTTGGATTTCTCTATCTCGTGATACCCCTCCAATTGATATAAACTGGGTTGTTTAATTGGCCATTTTGTTTCGCCTTCCTCGCTTAAGTATATAACGGATAAACCAAGATTGCTAACAAGATAGTCATTTGCAATTATTCTGTATTTCATCATAAGATAGATCATACCTACTGATTTGGTGATTTCGGCTTCATATACAGTATTATCAAGTTTTATATTAGTCTTATCGATGCGCTCGGACGTGCTTACACCGCCCACAATAAATAGTTTTGTTTCATTCACACGTAATCCGAATTCCATCCCAATATAGGCGGGATAGTCCGGTGTATTTATGCCCCCGGAACTTAAGAATACACTTAATAACATTTGGGTTATGCTATATTTATTCGGTATATCATGATTATTGCTCACTTCAGTATTAGAGATATTATCATTCACATAATTCTTCTTTACCTCACTAACCTTGTCAAGTACAATTGTCTCGCTTGTTAATTGATTTTTCGTTATAAATATTTGTTTGCTTTGCTGAATATAACTTTCGGCAGATACCGCCAAAACATACTCGCCGACAGGTATCAACTCTTTTAGCGCGCTTCCTTGCCAGTATATTTTTTCAATTCCATTTTGCACTAATGATACCTTTGCATCAATCGGTTTAACTTTCAATTGCAAACTGCCCGTTTGCTGGGTAAGAGTATATCGCCGAGTGACGGATTTACCTCTTTCTAAAACAATTGTTTCTTCCAATTTGTCATACCCCATTTTTTCAACTTCAACCTGATATGTCCCTGGCGCCAGTTCTATCTCATTTCCGAAAAGATATTCTTTCCTATTGATCTTAAGTGAAGCATCTTTCGGACTAATATCCAGTCGCAGAGTAACGCTGCTTTTTTCAAGCGCCGCATTTAATACATTTGTCCCGGTCTCCTTAACATCAACCGTGGTTGAATAATCCAGATAGCCGGACTTGCTAAGTTTCAAATTATATTTACCTGGCATTTTAAAAAGCTGATCATTGGTTTCTCCTTCTTCAATGCCTTCTATAAAAATCTTTGCTTTATCCGGCACGGATCTTACTTCAAGTATAACAACCTTCATTTTCTCCAGTGCTATAGTGAAGAAAACGTTTGTCTGGTTTACTTCGATCGTTTTTGTTGTGGTCTTATAATTATCTTTAACTGCCTTTATCTCGTGCACACCGGGACTAAGCATCTGTGTGGCTGCAACTCCAGAAAAAGCGCCGTCTATATATAACTGAGCGCCTGCTGGTTCAGTCATTATGGTTACTGGCAATTTGTCAGCATCGGTTTTTTTTGCCTCAATCGTGTAATACTTCACATCGCGAGCAGTCATTTTGGGAACCGATAATTTTCCTTCTCGAAAACCATGACACTTAAGTGTGATAAACTGCCTTTCGGTCTTTACAACGATTGTATATTTGCCCGCTTCGGTTCTGACATTCGCGATAGCATCTATATTTGATTCAAACGTGATGTTTTCAATAGATGAATATATTATCAGCGCGGCATCATCGGGATAATTGACAAACACCGGAGGCGAACCCGGCGCTGTAGTCTCTTTTATCTCAAACTCTTTCAGCTGTGAGTGGATATTTACAGTTACAAATAATATGATCGTAATAATTCTCAACATTATGGATAATCCGATAAATAAATATTAATTCTGTTATGGTGTTGATTGTATCATTGGATTTAACTGATTCTTCACTTTTATCTCTCCGTTCACCACGTCAAACACGTTCCAGTAATTCCCCGCGCCATCCAGGCCGATGTTCAGGTTATACAATAGCTTGTTATCTCCGTAAACCCTGACCATAGCCCGGGATTTAGAGAGGTTATCACTGTTAGCATTGTTTTGATTAGTAAAATCGTGTACAAAATATTTATATGTGGCGTCTGCATCAACCCTGCTGACAGTGATTGTTTCTGGGCCTTTCCCGTCGGTATCGTCGCGGTCAAGTTTAGCAACGCCGTCCGCGGAGATTATCATTTTTCGGAATGATATATGATATGCATTGTCTTTTACAAAGTGTGCATCGAGATCACGGGGTGAATCGCCCCAGTCGAGTATAACCCGTATGGAACCGACGGGCATTTTTGGCGATATCGAGAAGTGATTCAGGAACAGCGTCCCCGCCATAAGTTCAATTTCCATCTGTGTCGTTATATATTTGGGATGTTCAAAAACGATCGGCAGCATTTCTTTTTCTTCGTCAATATCAATGAATATCCTGCCTTCATAATCAGTTTCATATTCATTTGTTTCGCTGATCGTAACTTTCCCTCCTTTGATTGGTTTCCCCGTCAGGGCATCGTTGAAACGGAGCGTAAGTTTTCCCTCCTCCATCTCCTTAAATGCGTCTTTGTTACGGTTCTGAGAGTTCTTATCCTGCGCGAACGCAATCAGTGTAAGCGCAAACAGAACAAATAAGATCTTTTTCATTGTTTAACCTTTAGTTTTAGTTTCCTGTAATTTCAATTATTTCGGGATTGACCTTCTTCAGGTCAGGCATACACATTCCGATGTCAGCGCCGAGATAAGTCGGATCGCATACGAGCCAGTTGCTGTTGTCAAAGGATACATAGTCGCCGGCACGAATACCTTCGAATTTTACAGCCGTTGCAATATGGCCGGGATAATCAAGTATTACAATTTTTAGCCCGGTAAGTTTCCTGATCAGATATGAATAGAGTATGGAGCGGTCTTCACAGTCGGTAAAATCATAATGCAGAGATTCTTCCGCGAAGAGAGGTTTCTCGCGCCCGAACTGCTCCTGATCGGTTTTGTATTGCGTAGCATCCTGCACGAAGTGAAGGAGAAAATCAGCTTTGTCAATATCGTTCATATCTTTTAATAATGGCCGGAGCGCTGAAAGAAGTGATTCCTGCGCCCTGCCGGTGAGGGCTGTATTCAGATAGACCGAGTAATTTACCTGAGGATAATCTTTATAAAACGCAACCAGCTTGCTGTTATGCGCGATACTGATTTTATACTGTGTGCCGCGGTAAGCAAATTTTACATCTTTATTTGCATAAGATGATCCCAGATCCGGCAGAGGATTAACGGCAAAATCGAATTTATTTTTAGCATCAGGGTGGCTGCCTTCATACGTTGTAAGTTCGGCGGGCTTGTTTCCCTTAAAATCAGCTTCATCAAAAACATAATACTTCTCCGCGTTTTGCCCGATAGCGAAAAAAGCCCTGCCGAACATTCTGTTTGATGTTGCTATCAGCAGATATACTTTCGCATCCGAATAAGCAATGCGGGCATCGTAACCCGATCTCAGAAGGATAAACCACGTAAGCAGAAATGGTTCATCCCTTTTATCTTTATAAACTTTTTTAGCGTAGCTGTATATATAGTTAGCATATGCCCAGTCGTTCAGTTTCTGATTTTCTTTGGCTTTCTGCATTCCGCTTATCAGTCCGGCATACTTCTGAGTGGAAACTGATGACCAGAAATCCGCGATACTGTTTTTGCTCACTTTCCCGCTAAGTAAAGGCGGCTTAAAATCATTTGGCTGGTCAACGCTCACTTCAGTTCCGTAGAAATCGAAACTGACCGCGACGCTTTGCGGCAGCGGCGGTACGGGCGGCTCTCTGCGCTCTGCTTCAGGTTCCGGCGCAGGTTGAGGTTTTACTTCGGGTACCTCAGCAGGCGTAGTTTCTTTCCTTGGTTGCGGCTTGGGTTTTGCCTCCGTGGGCGGATCGACCTTCTTCAGCACGGGCGGGGCTATAGGTTTCGGTTTTGTATCGTCCTTCAGTCCCTCAAGCACTTTCTTTGTCGCCCAGTCTTTCTTCAGGAAGTCGTGGAATTTCTTATCGTCCTCATCAGCGAATTTCTTAAATTTTTCCTGCTCTTTTTTCTTCCACTCATCAAACTCATTCTGGCCGAACAGAGTCGTAGGAAGAACCAGATTTATTATAACCGCGAACAATAACCCGTAGAAATATTTCATAACCGTGCCCTTTATTTCATTTTATGTTTTTTGTATCCGCGTTCCATATCAAAATTATCACCGAGGAATTTTATTCCGCCGGCAGGGACCCGGACAAGAACGTAATACTGCTTCTCACCGGCATCCGGGAACCGTTCAACCACTTCTATTTTTCTGAGCCGCGCGGCAAGTGTGTACCGCACTATCTTCTGATAATGGTCCTTTTGTTTTCCGCCGGCATTTAATGTTTCGGAATAGGATGATACCTTAACCATCTGATTCTGGACAATGGTAAATACCGCTTTCTCCTCCGCTGTTATCCAGGCGTCGTTATCGCTGCCGGACGAAGTGTATACGCCAACTCCGTAGAGCCATCCGCCTTCCTCGTAATAGATCTTATCTTTCCAATCAGGAACGGCAAGCGCACTCTCTTTAATCATATTCCCGCTTATCTTAACAGCTGTATCCCGTGTAAAGGCAGTGATCCGGTTCATATTTATCACGTTAAGTACAAGCGACTGAAGGGGTTTCAGTTTTTTCTTATACTCTCCGGCGCACTTCTCCGAATAATAGTAGTAATATTCGCTGTTCTTGTAAGCCCTGTCGATATTTTCCGCGTTGAAGAAATCAACCGTGCCGTAGAGTATACATCCATTATAGATGCAGCTCACTGCCGCGGCGTGGTCAACTGCCCGTCCTTTATTGTATGTAAAACCTGTGACAATACCGGGATTTTTGGCCGGGTACAGAAACCAATCAGGATACTCCCTCTCTTGCGGGAGGACAGCGAAGAGAGGGAGCATCAGAGCTATGAACAGACTGATTATAGTCTGCAAATCAGTTGTTTCCTTGTTTCTTTTCGTATTCTTCGGCTTCTTTATTCAGCTCGTCAAAAGCCTGGGAAGCGCGGAAACGCTCATACAGCTTTTTGTCTGTATTCCGCATTTCATCAAATATGGAACTGTTCACCGTCTTTGGCGTAACAATAACAAGAACTCCGGCCATATACTGCTTGGTCTCATTGTTTTGTGCCATCTTAGTCTTTTTGGTAATCGCGCCCTGTATTGTTGCATTTGCAACATTCTTCTGAACGCGTGTGAACATTTCGTTTATCTCGGGCTGAGTGCCGCTGCCGACTTCCTCGGTAAAAGATTTGGTCATCCTGTTGATCTTCTGGGAAAGGATTTCCGCAAGTTTTCCGATTGCTTCGTTGCGTGCTTTATCCTTGGCAATATCCTGGCGTGTGGAAACACCTTCGCCCACCGCGGCAAGACCGCCTGCTTCGATCACTTCAACTGACATTTCTTCCAGATCAGTGAACGGCTGATCAATTACAGAATATTCTCCTGCGCTTGATTTAGGCACTTCCTTCTGCCCGCCGCATCCGGCAAGAATAAAAAGAGAAATAAAAGAAAGAACAAAAAGAACATAGAACTTTTTCATATTAGTACTCCTGATATATTGTTTTAGAAAAGATTATAGAACTGATATACTTATTCATTTATTATATATAGCTAATCCTTAACGCACCGGACACTATACCCATACTCCTTACCGCTCCCATCAAAGTAAATAATATTATCGGAATAAAGACTCATGTAATAGGCATAGGATGAACTATGTATGGTAGAACTCCAATA
>CAIMOS010000139.1 GCA_903843135.1 uncultured Ignavibacteriales bacterium
AAGATACGGGAAAATGAAGGAATTAAAAATGAAGAAATATTACATTAGAAAAATCTTGGTTTTACTAAGCTTAAATAGAACACTGATGACACTGATAATACAGATTTACACAGATTGCGGACTTGGCGGGAACTTGGCGTCTCTGCGTTTAGGCTTGCTAACCGCAAAGTCGCAAAGCTTTATCGCAAAGGGCGCGAAGGAAGATGTTATACGGGCTGAAAAGGAATGTTCGAAATTGAGAAGAGGGAATAGAACACTGATGACACAGATAATACGGATTTTCACAGATTGCGGACTTGGCGGTGTCTTGGCGTCTCTACGTTTTAGCTTCGTAACCGCAAAGGCGTAAAGGGAGGTATTATGCGGGCTGAAAAGGAAATATTGAAATTGATAAGATGGAATAGAACACTGATGACACTGATCTTTTCTGAGGACCACTGATCATAAATGAAACTGATTAGTTCACGCCTCTCGCAGGCAGAAGGGCAGATACGGAGTGAACAGTTTTAACTGTTTCCTCCAGGCGAGCGGAATTAAAGATCAGTTCAGTGAGATCTGCGCGAAAGAAATGGAGACGTTGTTGTGGAACATCAGTTCGTGAATTTCCGGCGACATATAGGCCACCAGCGGGAACTTCATAAGCATCATTCTTACATCGTATTCGCTTTCCGCGTTTGCGACTATCCATAGTTTCTGCCTGTCCGTCGAAAGCGAATAGCAGGTTATCTTCCCTTCGACCATAAACCGGTTTACCATCTCGCGCTGGCGCGGGATGAGGGAGATGAACTCGGGGGTCATCTCTGCGGGAAGCGTTATATCTATCATAAATTGTTTCATATTTTCAGTCATCGTATCTGTATTCAAAATAGCAAATAACAATCAAATTTCAATATTAATTTGATTTAATATTGTGCTTAAAACCTTATATTTTCTCTTTAGTTATTTAACAATTTAATCAGGCAAATTGTTTCAGTCAGCCGGAAAATTTTACCATTTCTTTTTGATTTTCGATACCACTTTTCCCGGCGGATTTTGGCCGGATTTTAACCACAAAATTAGCAGTTCAGGATGCAAAGACTTCAGATATTAACAATTTTTGCCCTTACCGCGTTTCTTGCCGGGGGAGAAATCGCGGCACAGACGAAGCACGGAGGATATTTCGCTGGTGTTTTTGAACTTACCCCCGTTAATAAACAGAAAACAGTTATTGCAGGCGGCAAGGCCGTCTGGGTTTTTAATGGCGGCTTCGGGATCGGCGGCGCCTATTTTGATATAATTAATAATGTAGAATCGAATTACTACGATGACACTGCCGGCGCGAAATCGATGGTGCAGTTAAATTACGGCGGGATGACGCTGGAATACAATTTAAATATAAATGATAAAATTGATCTTGGCGCAGAAATCCTGCTCGGCGGCGGCGGTATTAAACTTCTTCCGAAGGACCGCACAAAACCTTTCCGGGATTTTTACGGGAATGATTTCCTTGTGTGGGTCCCCGGCGTGAATATTTCGTACAAAGTTGCCTCCGTTCTGAGATTAACTTTTTCCGCGGGTTACCGGCTGGTTACTGATTTCAAACCTTACGTTGGCCATTCGGCAAAAGATTTTTCTGACTATTCTGCCGCATTTGCAATCAGGCTGGGAGAATATTGATGAACAGTTTTTTGAGAATTTTATTTTTATGCGCCCTGTTGTTTCAGGGCGTTGAGATCTTCCCGCAGATGAAACTCCAACTCAATAATATAGCGGCGGAAGACACTGCAGCGGCGCAGTACCGGATGCCTTTCACTTATGCCGGGAACCTTCGTTATACAATAGACGGATACACTCCGAAGCCTTACACCGAACTGAGGCCGGTGCAGGCAAGCGTTATCGGGTCGTTATATCTTGGCGCGATAATCGGACTTTATATTCATCAGAGTAATGCCTGGTGGAGCGATTCGAAAGGCAACTTTCATTTTGTAGAAGACTGGGTCTCCGCGCTGCAGGTGGATAAATTCGGCCACGCTTACGGCGGATTCGCGAGCGCTTACCTGATGAGGGAAGGGCTGCTTTACGCGGGTATTGACGATGAGAATTCCCATATCTACGGCGCGCTTTTCGGCCTTGCGTATCAGACCTACGTGGAGGTGGGGGACGGATTCGCGGGGGACTGGGGTTTTTCCCCGACAGATTTTTATTTTGACGCATTCGGCGCGGGTTATTTTCTTGCGCAATATTATATGCCTTATCTTCAAAATTTTACACCAAAGTGGCAGTACATACCGTCGGAATATACAGGCAAACCCGTTATTCAAAGGCCGAGGACTATGCTTGATGATTACAACAGCACAACATTTTATATGTCAGTTGACGTCCACAGGCTTCTTCCTCTGGAATATAAAAAATACTGGGTGCCGTGGCTGAACCTTGCTTTCGGTTACGGCGGCGACGCGATTGACTTTAAGATGGATCCGAACGGCCCGCCGGACCAGTTATCGAAAAGGAGATATGTGCTGAGTCTTGATTTCAATGTAATGCGTATGCTTCCTGAGGGAAATCCGGCTTTCAACTGGATCAAGCAGTGCTTTAACCATATAAAACTTCCTTCGCCGTCAATTGAATTTTCTGAAGGGCGGACCAAATTTTATATTCTTTATCCGTTTTCACTGGGGCTGTAATATCTGAATAGGATATATTTAATTGTCCGTGTTGTTATTTTATAAATAAAAAATGAAATTCTTATGAAACTCCGGCTTATCCTCTTATCGCTTATCTCAATGATCTTCATTCTCAATGGCTGCGCCACTTATGAGTTCACCGGCAAGCGTGAAATGCGCGGTGTGTGGGTGGCAACGGTCGCAAATATCGACTGGCCCGCTTCACGGAAGCAGACAACGGAACAGAAAATAGAGGACCTTAAAAAAGAGTTTGATAAACTTAAAGCAGCCGGCATTAACGCTGTCTTTTTCCAGGTGCGCACTGAATGCGATGCACTGTATCAGTCTGAATATGAACCCTGGTCGTACTGGCTCACCGGTACACAGGGACAGGCGCCCGAGCCATTTTTTGATCCTCTGAAACTGGCCGTAGATGAAGCGCACAAGCGAGGGATGGAACTTCACGCCTGGCTTAATCCGTACCGCGCCGTTAAGAAAATCGGTGATTACCCCGCGGCTCCGACGCACATATCCGAAACTTATCCGGAATGGATCCTCAATTTTAAAGACTACAAAATGCTTGATCCAGGGATTCCCGCGGTGAGAGATTATATAAAGATGGTGGTAGGTGATATCATCAATAAATATGACGTTGACGGTATTCACTTTGACGACTACTTCTATCCTTACGGCCCTAAAGTTTCCAACGAAGATTCGATTACTTATCTGCAATACAGTAACGGCATCACTAATATTGATGACTGGCGGAGATACAATATCAACACGATGATCGCGCAGGTATACGATACAATCAAACAGGTAAAGCCTTATGTAAAATTCGGCGTCAGCCCGTTCGGTATTGTTGAAAACAGATACGCGGGAACAAACGGATTTAATTCCTATTCGATTCTTTACTGCGATCCTCTGACCTGGATTAAAGACAAGACGGTTGACTATATAGTTCCGCAGTTATACTGGTCGATGAACCACGAAAAAGCGCCCTACTCAAAATTACTCCCCTGGTGGGCATCCGTAACAGGTGATGTTCATCTATATATAGGTTTGTACTCAAGTGATCTCGCGTCGCCCCGTGCCAAAGGTGATAAATATGAGATAGACAACCAGATAAAGATGAACAGGGAAACGAAGAATGTTTCGGGGCATATCTTCTTCAGTTCGAAATCACTGACGGCGAATTCATTCGGTGAATTCTCGGCAAGAGTAAAAGATGAACTTCAGTCGCATCCCGCGCTTCCGCCGCTGATGGCGTGGAAAAACTTTGTAGTCCCCGCTGCCCCTGCCAAACTGAACGTTGCCTACTCATCGGGGCAGGTTAATATGAGTTGGGAACAGTCCGATAAATCCAACGTTGCGGGGTACATTATTTACCGTTTTAAATCAGATGAAGAAGTTGATCTGAATAATTCCGCGAGGATCGCGGCAGTAATTCCCGGTGCGGATAAATGTGAATTTATTGACCGCATTCCGGAGAAATATATCGGGGAAGTCCAGTATATAATTTCGGCTTACAACAGGCTTTACCAGGAAAGCAAAAAAGGGCTTTCCCTTAAGCTCAATATTACCCGCTGATCCCCGGAGGATCTCGGGCTGAATGTACGGGAAAGGAAGTTTGGTTTTTTCCCTGATCCCTGAGGAAGATTTCCTGCAGAGAAGATCTTTCGGGATTAAGCCGGGCATCTGATTTTAATCGATTTTCAAGCAAAACATCCGAAAACGTGACAGCCGTCACGTTAACCGAGGGTAAATCATTTTTTAAATAAACTAATCTTTTATTTGACTTTTTGACCGCAAAGTCTTAACTTTGTAGTCTTGCAAAAATTGTGATAATGGATTTCAGGAGACTCTTTTAAAGTGAAAAAAGAAAAAGCAACGAAATTTTATAAGACCGAAGAGGTCGCGAAAAAATGGTATGTCATCGACGCGAAAGATAAGACGCTCGGAAGAATGGCAACCAAAATTGCCCGTATCATCAGAGGTAAGGACAAAGCTGTGTTTACCCCTAACACCGATACCGGAGATTTTGTAATAGTGCTGAACGCCGATCAGATCAAAATGACCGGGAAGAGGCCTACTATGAAAGAATATTTCCATTATTCCGGATACCCGGGCGGATTGAAAATCAAATCCTTTAAAGAGTTAGTGGAAAAGAAACCTGAGTATGTTATCGAGCAGGCCGTTAAAGGTATGCTTCCGAAAACAAGACTTGGAAATAAATTAATAAAGAAATTAAAAGTTTACCGCGGTACTGAGCATCCGCACGTTGCCCAGAAACCGGAAATATTAAACTAAAAGGAATTTTTAATGAGCGAAAAAATTTATATCGGAAGAAGAAAAACCTCAGTGGCCAGGCTTTCACTTAAGAGCGGAAGCGGCAAGATTGAAGTTAACGGTAAAGATTATCTTTCTTACTTCCCTGCAGGCGTCAATGCTGAAGACGTAGCCACACCGCTTAAACTTACTGATAGCGAAGGTAAGTATGATATTACCGTAAACGTTACCGGCGGCGGAACAACCGGCCAGGCAGAAGCCACAAGGCTCGCGATCTCCAGAGCGATGGTTGATATCGATCCTGAAATGAAACCCAGATTAAAAGCTGAAGGGTTTATGACCAGGGATCCGAGAATGGTTGAACGTAAAAAATACGGACGTCCGAAAGCCAGAAAAAGATTCCAGTTCTCTAAACGTTAAAATTTTCTATTTAATTAACTTAATCTATAACCATACTTTCCGATCTGTTCCCTGTGTACCCGTTTGAGGTATGAAAGACAGAGTAGACGAAAGTAGATGAATCAACAGGAGACACCATGAACAAAGTTGATATACTTCAGCTGGTCGAGGCAGGAGCGCATTTCGGCCACTTAACACGCCGCTGGAACCCGAAAATGAAACCATATATCTTTATGGAAAAAAACGGTATCCACATTCTTGATCTCAAGAAAACCCAGACAGCAGTAAACAATGTGTTTGATCAGGTTGCGAAAATCACATCCGAAGGACACAAAGTTTTATTTGTCGGTACAAAAAAACAAGCCAAGAACATTATTGAGTCAGAAGCCAAAAGAAGCGAAATGAACTGGGTAAGTGAGAGATGGCTTGGCGGCATGCTCACAAACTTCGCGACGATCCGCAAAAGCATCAAGCGCCTCCACAATATCGAGAAACAGGAGAGCGACGGCACTTTCGAAATGCTTACCAAGAAAGAAAGACTCTTCCTTTCGAGAGAAAAAGACAAACTGAAAAAGATCCTCGAGGGCGTCGAGACAATGAACCGTTTACCGGGCGCGCTATTTATAGTTGACGTTAAAAAAGAATCAATCGCGGTACAGGAAGCAAAGAAACTCGGAATTCCTGTCTTCGCGATTGTTGATACAAACTGTGATCCCGATCCGATCGACCACCTTATTCCGGCCAATGACGACGCGGTTAAAACAATTGAACTTATCCTTAAACTGATGGCTGACGCATCGCTCGAAGGCGCCGCGAAAGCTAAAGAAGTGAAAGCTGAACAGTCCGCTGAAGGCGAAAGAGTGAAGAAGGAAAAGGGAGTTAAGGAAGATCCGGACGCTTCCGTAAAGAAATAATATTTTTAATTATCAGGTAAAATATGAGTATTACAGCAGCACAAGTAAATGATTTAAGAGCCAAGACAGGCGCAGGAATGATGGACTGCAAGAAGGCCCTTACCGAAGCCGATGGCGATTTTGAGAAAGCTATTGATATCCTCCGCAAAAAAGGCGCGGCAGTTGCAGCCAAAAGAGCAGAGAAGAGCGCGAATGAAGGAGTTGTTTTAACCAAACTCGGAAACGACAACCGCACCGTCACAATCGTTGAGATCAACTGCGAAACAGATTTCGTAGCCAAGTCAGATGATTTCGTAAAATTCGCTCAGCAGGTTCTTGATACAGCATACAGTTCTAAAGCTTCAACTGTTGAAGATTTACTGAACAAAAACGCGGCTCTGCAGACATCTCTTACCGAACTGATCGGTAAGGTCGGCGAGAAAATCGAAATTTCTAGAGTTAAGTCAATCGTAAACGATGGCGGTTACATTGTTGACTACATTCATCCGGGTTCAAAACTTGGTGTTGTCGTTAACTTTGACAGCCTGGACGCGTCATTGGCAGGCGGTTTCAGCCCGATAGCAAAGGACATCGCAATGCAGGTAGCGGCTATGCGTCCTATTACTACTTTCCGTGAAGAGATGCCGAAAGACATTATTGAAAAAGAGATCGATATCTATAAGGAAATCGCCCGCAAGGAAGGAAAACCTGAAAAGATCCTTGAGAATATTGCTACAGGTAAACTGAACAAATTCTACAGTGAGAACTGCCTCTTTGAACAGTTATATATTAAGGATAACTCAAAGTCGGTTAAAGACCTTATCGCTGATTTCAACAAACAGAATTCAGCCCAGGTCAAAATCAACGGTTTTCTCCGTTTCCACCTCGGCGACGAGAAAAAATAATTAGCTTCCTAAAGAAGACTATGAAATGCCCCGCTTACGCGGGGTTTTTCATTTTAAATGACAGTTCTTTGGGATCCACTGGCTCTCCGGGTGTTGTTTTACGGATTTATCTGACGGCAAACAGGCAAAGAGTATTAAAGAACAAGCCCTATTTCCAGGTAACAATTTTTCAGCGGCGCTTAAATCGTGAAAAATCGTTTATTAAGCGACATATTTTTGTTAAATTACAGATCAAATTTTTAGTTATCAGCAAAAGTTTTTAAACAGATAGCGATACGGAGTAAGATGTCAGCGATTAAATACAAACGCGTCCTGCTCAAACTGAGCGGTGAATCCCTAATGGGTAAAAAAGGGTTCGGAATTGATCACGATAAACTGGACTTTTTTGCGGGCGAAGTAAAACAGATTCACGACGCCGGTGTTCAGGTCGGGATAGTCATTGGCGGAGGAAATATTTTCAGGGGGCTTAGCGCTGAGGACCAGGGAATTGACCGGGTGACAGGCGACCAGATGGGAATGCTTGCCACGATGATCAATTCATTAGCGCTGCAGAACGCGATTGAACGCAAAGGTACATACTCAAGGCTGATGAGTTCAATACATATGCACGAAATTGCCGAACCGTATATCAGGCGCAGGGCGATCCGCCACCTGGAAAAAGGAAGGATCGTAATCTTTGGCGCAGGCACCGGACATCCGTATTTCAGCACTGACACCGCCGCATCTCTGAGGGCAGTTGAAATTGAAGCGGATGCCGTTATAAAAGGCACACGCGTTGACGGCGTTTTCGATTCTGATCCGGAGAAAAATCCGGATGCGCTAAAATTTGATAATATCACCTACATTGATGTTCTTAAAAAGAACCTCCGTGTAATGGATCTGACCGCGATAAGTTTATGCCAGGAAAACAATCTGCCTATTATAGTCTTTAATATGGACCAGCCCGGCAATCTCCTGTCGCTGCTTACCGGTGATAACATAGGAACTTTAGTAACACATTAAATTGTAATATCGAGGATCATATGGAAGAATTGGTAAAAGAAGCCAAACTTAAAATGGATAAATCAATGGAAGCTCTGCGGAACGAGCTTTCCAAAATCAGGACAGGCAAAGCCACAACAGCTCTGCTTGACGGGATCAAAGTAGATTATTACGGTACGATGACCCCGTTGAAACAGGTAGCAAACGTTACCGTACTGGATGCTCACACACTCTCAGTTACACCGTGGGACAAGAGCCAGATACAGATAATTGATAAGGCTATTTTGGCGTCAGAACTCGGATTAAATCCTATCAGTGACGGTACAAACCTGAAAATCCCAATCCCTCCGCTTACCGAAGAAAGAAGGAAGGATTTTGTTAAGCTTATTAAGAAATTCGGCGAGGAATCGAAAGTTGCCGTCAGAAACATCAGACGCGATGCAAACGAACATCTTAAGAAAAAACAGAAGAATGATAAACTTCCGGAAGACGCGTTAAAGCAGGCTGAAGACAAAGTGCAGAAACTGACTGACGAGCACGTAGCTACAGTTGATCAGATCCTGAAGCACAAAGAAAAAGAAATAATGGAAGTCTGACCGGAACAGGAATTTTAACTGCCGTTTACAGCCGCGCCGCAGTAAACGGCATTTTTATTTAATATTAACAGTTTATTTATATGCTTCATTTATATAACACGCTGACGAGAAAAAAAGATATATTCAGCCCGGTTGAAACAGGCAAAGTGAAAATGTATGTCTGCGGCCCGACGGTGTATGACTATTTCCATATCGGTAATGCCCGTTCTTTCATAAACGCGGATTTCATTCACCGTTATTTCCGCTATCTCGGACTTGACGTGAAGTTTATTATGAACCTGACCGATGTTGATGACAAGATCATTAAAAAGAGCAATGAGGAGAAAGTTGCGTATTCAGTTGTCGCGGAAAAATACTCCTGGGCTTTTTTTGAAGATATCGGTAAACTGAAAATATATCCGGCCACGATGTATCCCACCGCGACATCGCATATGCAGGAAATCATCGATATGATCGCGGAGCTTATAAAGAAGGGTTTCGCTTATAATAATGAGGGTAATGTTTTTTATGATATTTCTAAATTCAACGGGTATGGAAAACTTAGCGGAAAAAAGATTGAAGAACTTGAAGCAGGAAGCCGCGTCGAAGTAAACGAAGAGAAAAAGGGGCCGCTTGATTTTGCTTTATGGAAAAAGGCAAAAGAAGGCGAACCTTTCTGGGAAAGCCCTTGGGGCAACGGACGGCCCGGATGGCATATTGAATGCTCCGCGATGAGCTGCAAACACCTTGGTGAAACATTTGATATCCACGCCGGAGGCAGTGACCTGATCTTTCCGCATCACGAAAATGAAATTGCGCAGAGCGAGGCGGCGAGCGGAAAACCATTCGCGAACTACTGGCTGCATTTCGGATTTCTGAACATAGACAGTGAGAAGATGTCTAAATCGCTCGGCAACTTTTTTACAACACGCGACATCCTCAAGAAATTCAGCGCGGAAACATTACGCTTCTTCTACGCACAGACACATTATGCTTCACCGCTGAACTTTACCGCGGATGCTCTTGAAGCGGCAGATTCCGGCAGGCTGAAAATTGATAATCTTTATTTCAAACTGGAAGAGATTGTTAAAGATGAGGACTGCGATGATTCTTTATTTGCCTCAAACTATGCATCATTTGAAGAAGCAATGGATGATGACATCAACACTCCGAAGGCGATGGCTGTTGTGTTTGATGCGGTGCGCGATATTAACAGACAGATAGCGGAAAACAAGGCTTCAGCGGCATATCTCGCATCGGCAAAGAAATTTATCCGCCGGACTGCCGGTGATGTGCTCGCGGTTCTAGGCGAAGCCAAGAAAGAGGCCGGGCTTGAAAGTCAGTTGATTGAACTTCTTATTCAACTCAGGCTCGAAGCAAAGAAAGAAAAGAACTATGCCCTTTCCGATAAGATACGGGACAGGTTAAAAGAGATCGGCGTTATACTCGAAGACAGTAAAGATAAAACGAGCTATAAGCTTAACTGACCGATTTAATGCTGATATGCATTTACCGGAAAATCGCTAATTTAACAAAGTAGTTTGATCTTTTTGTAAATTTAATTTTGAAAAGGCTATGCTGTTAGTCCTGGTGTTGGTTCTGGTTATTTTTTGTCAGCCGCACTCATACACACAGGAATCACCTCTTGTCAAAGGGCAATTCTCAACTTTTATTAATTATAGTTCTGAAAACAATTTACCGGTTCTGACCGGCGCCCGTTACATCCCCCAGTTAAATCTCAATTTCCCCTTTATCAACAATCTGTTGGATTTCGAATTCTCGGCAAACCTTAATGGAATGGCAGGATTCAGCGGGACCGATTCATCATATACCGATGGCCGGATCAAACCGTACAGGATATGGGTTCGGTACTCAAATGAGCAGTTCGAGATAAGGGCTGGACTTCAGAAAATAAATTTTGGCTCGGCATCAATGCTGAGACCGCTGATGTGGTTCGACAGGGTTGATCCGCGTGACCCGTTGCAGTTGACGGAAGGAGTTTGGGGACTTCTTGGCAGATACTACTTTCTTGATAATACAAATATCTGGCTTTGGGCTTTGTATGGTAATGAAGATGAAAAAACCTGGGAGATCAGTAAAACCAATTCAGCGAAACCGGAGTTCGGCGGAAGAATTCAACTCTCTTTGTTTGGCGGTGAAGCGGGGATATCTTATCATTACCGGAAAACCGATATGAGCGGATTATCTCCGCAATGGATAAATCTGAATGAAGTTTCAGAAAACAGATTTGGGATTGACGGGAAATGGGATGTGGAGGCGGGATTGTGGTTTGAGGCTGCTGTTATTAAAAGAGAAGCGGACCTCGGATTGCTGTCAAGCCAGGAAATGATTTGCGCGGGCACGGATTATACATTCGATTATGGAAACGGATTGAATGTAATAGCCGAACACCTTCTGGCCGGTGCCGATAGTGTCCCGCTGAGATTTCTGAATACAAGAAGTTTTACTGCACTCTCTGCTTCTTATCCGGTTGATATTTTTGACCGGGTAAGCGGGATTGCATACTATGACTGGAAGGGAAAAGAAGTATATACATTTGCAAACTGGCAGATGACGTGGGATAATATATCCCTGAATCTGATTGCATTCTTTAATCCGGAAATAAGTAATTTACCGCAGGCTAATGACAAAATGAATTTAATGGGGGGTAACGGAGTACAGATCGTTTTTGTTTATAATCACTGATTGAGAAATATGGACACAGAAAAAATTATTAAACTTGACCGCATCGTAAAGAAGTTCCCTGTAGGCAGCGGCTATTTTACTGCTTTGAATGAAGTTTCGCTCGAGTTCGGAAGAGGCGAATTCGCGGGACTGGTCGGGCCCAGCGGGTCCGGGAAAACCACGCTTCTGAATATCATCGGATCGCTTGATACGCCTACTGAAGGGGATGCGAACGTACTCGGAAAATCTTTGATAGGGTTGAACCATAAAGATTCAGCTAAACTTCGCAATCAGCATATCGGGTTTATCTTTCAGACTTATAATCTTCTTCCTGTCTATACGGTTTATGAAAATGTCGAGTTCACGCTTCTGCTTCAGAAGATGTCTGCGGACCAGCGAAGGAAAGCCGTGCTTGAAGCACTTGAGTGGGTGGGACTGACTGACAAGATCAATTCGAAGCCTGCAATGCTCTCCGGCGGTGAAAGCCAGCGGGTAGCGATTGCCCGTTCGATGGTTAAGAAACCAGAAATTGTTTTGGCTGATGAACCTACCGCGAACCTCGATTCGGAAAATTCACATCACATACTACAGACGATGAAGAAACTAAATGACGAACTGAAAGTCACATTCATCTTCGCGACGCACGATGAGAAAGTGATGAAATATCTTGAAAGATTAATCTCACTTGCAGACGGCAAAATAATCAGTGACAGGATGAATCATACCGGACTGAAAGAGCAAAAATGATATCACTCAAACTTGCATACCGTAATTTAACCGGGGCAGGCCTGAGGACCTGGCTGAACGTAACAGTCCTGTCATTCGCGTATGTAGTAATTATTTTTCATCAGGGACTGATTGACGGCTGGCACAGGCAGGGACTGCGCGACCTGACTGAATGGGAGGTAGCAGGCGGACAGTTGTGGCATCCTTCTTACGACCGTTACGACCCGATGACTTTCCAGGATGCGCACGGAGTAATCAACGGCCGGATTCCCGGATATGTAAAATCAAAACTAGCAGTCCCGGTTTTGGTGGTTCAGGGCACGGCTTATCCGCAGGGACGTTTGCAGAGTATTATATTAAAGGGAATTGACCGATCACAGAGCCTGGTGAAACTTCCAAGTTCGGCGCTTGCCGGCGACAGTGGGAAAATTAATGCTGTCATCGGAACCAGAATGGCAAAATCACTGAAGGCGGAGAAGGGCGATTATATACTAATAAGGTGGCGTGATAAAAACGGTGCATTTGATGCAGCTGAAATTTATATCGCGGAAATATTTAAGTGTGATGTTCCTTCGGTTGATATCGGGCAGATATGGGTTCCGCTTGATAAGCTTCAGGAAATGACGGGGCTGCATAATGAAGCGACAATGTTTATTGTATCGGACCAGTATAAGGCAAGTGATACAGACGGATGGAAATTCAAGGAGAAAGCCTATTTAACAAAAGAACTCGATGAACTTATTCAGGCCAAAAGGGGCGGAGGAATGATCCTGCAGGGAATATTGCTGATCATAGCGCTGCTGGCAATTTTTGATACACAGGTTTTATCCATTTTCAGAAGGCAGAGGGAGATAGGAACTTATATTGCGTTCGGAATGACAAGGTATCAGGTGGTTGGTATATTTACTGTTGAAGGCGCAGCACACAGTATTTTCGCCGCGGTACTTGGCGCTCTCTACGGTATACCGCTTTTCATTTATCTGTATTATCACGGAATCACATTTGGGCTGGGTGATATGGGATTAACCCTGGCCGAAACCCTGTATCCTTATTATAGCCTGCAGCTGATAGTTATTACAGTAGCGGTGGTAGTCATCGCGGCGACGATAGTAAGTTTTTTACCCGCAAGAAAGATCGCGAAGATGAAACCCACCGATGCGCTGAAAGGCAAACTCCAATGATTAAGTTCATTATCAAAGGTATATTCCGCGACAGAAGCAGGAGTTTGCTGCCGGTGATTGTTGTTTCGATTGGCGCTTTTCTTACGGTTGCAGGAATGGGGTGGATCAGCGGAATTTTCGGAGACGTAATTGATGCTAATGCTAACTACAGCACCGGCCATCTTAAAATAACTACAGCCGCATATGCTGAGAACGAAAGCCAGTCACCCAATGACCTTGCATTAACCGGTACGGCAGAACTTATGCAAAAACTGAATAAAGAATACCCGCAGTTGGAGTGGGTGCAGAGGATCAGGTTCGGCGGGTTGATTGATGTGCCCGATGAAAACGGAGAAACCCGGTATCAGGGTAACGCAATCGGGACCGCGGCCGATCTGTTCTCAAAGAGTTCGGGAGAAAAAGAGAGGATGAACATTGTTAAATCGGTTGTGCGCGGTAGAATGCCGGAAAAGCCGGACGAGATCCTAATCAGC
>CAIMOS010000140.1 GCA_903843135.1 uncultured Ignavibacteriales bacterium
AGAAGTGGATGTTACGTCTCTTGTGGTAAAGGGTACTAATCTCTTTGCCGGGACTTATGGCTGCGGCGTGTGGAGACGACCGTTATCTGAGATAATCACATCGGTGGAAAAGTCTTCGCATGCGTTGCCAACGGTTTTCAATCTTGAGCAGAACTACCCAAATCCATTCAATCCCTCAACAATTATCAAATATTCATTTCCGGTTTCTGCGGGGGCGAATAATTATTCGCCCGTACAATTAAAAGTATATGATATTCTAGGCAACGAAGTTGCGGTGCTGGTTGATAAGGAGCAGGCGCCGGGGAATTATGAAGTTGAGTATTCCGGTGTAGGGACAGGTCTTGACCTGTCCGCTGGTGTTTATTTTTATCAGCTCCGCACCTCGACAGGCTCGGTGACCGGTGCTTCGACAGGCTCAGGAACCGTTGTAATAACAAAGAAGATGCTGCTTATGAAGTAGAAATAAATTATGCGGCGCTGGCCGTAATGCTCAGTGAGTGAACTAAAGTAAGTGTCCGCCCGGAAACGGGCGGACATTTTAATGTACTGCACGCGATATCTTTATGGCATTTAATGCGCGAATGTATCATCCCAAAACACCCCCTTATAAATTGAAATTTCTAATTCCCTTCATTGTTCGTAAATCCCGTAAGACGAAATCCGGCCAATATTTGCAAATTATATATTTGAGATCACAATAATTTTTTTTAGTTTATCTGTACTGGGTAAATATATCTTTTAATATGATACTAATTTTTTCATTTATGGCGGGTTAATTGATGTGCGGCGCGGTGCGAAACTGCCCTTTACAGGGCTTGTGGTTTAGTCTGGAAATAACAAAGGAAGTGGCTTGCTGGCAATTTGGTGCTTTCTGTTTTTTGTTCTCCTGCTTCTCCCCGAAGAAATAACGGGTAAGATCCGGTATGTGCCGGGCAATTACTTTAAAATTCAGTCCGCGATAGATGCTTCCTCTTCCGGTGACACTGTAATTATCGACGCCGGTACTTATTACGAAAACCTGATCATAAATAAAAATATTGTACTTGCCAGCCGATTTATCCTCGACAAAGACCCCGCTCATATTTCCAATACAATTATCGATGGCAGCAAAGCAACTGATCCGGCAAAATCCTCAACTATTTTAATCAGAGGCCCGACTGACACCGGCTGCGTAATCACCGGATTATCGGTCCGCGGCGGGAGAGGTACATATACATTTATAAGAAACAGCCCGCAGCCTAACAAATGGATATTCGGCGGCGGCATAGCCGTATTTCACACCGGCGCCAGTATATCTAATAATATACTCCGGGGGAACCATCTTACCGGCAATGCTCTGACTCCGTACACCTTCGGCGGCGGAATCGGGACAGTTGATACTAGCTGGGGCAGCTCTTCTCCTCCGCTCGTGATTATCGAGGATAACCTGGTCATTGAAAATTCAGCTTACGGTAAACGAAGTGAATCGGGCGGAATTTACGCCGATCAGCAGGCTGTTATCAGATACAATAAGGTAATCGGGAACCGCATCTACTCAAGTTCCAGGTCAAGCGCAGGAGGGATCGGGGTTATACTTAATGCTGAATACCGGGTTATGATATACGGTAATTATATCAGATTTAATTCATCCGGTATGGGCGGCGGCATAAGCATAGGGACGAGGCAACGGCGCTTTGGTGTGGCGATGGTGTTTAACAACATAATTGCGGATAACAGATCGTTCGAAGGTGCCGGCGGTATTTTGCTAAGCAATGATGCATTTGGGATTTTTATTAACAACACAATCGTAAACAATCGTACGCTTTCAATGGGCGGAGCGGTTTATGTAGCGAGGGGCGGCTATGGAGTTTTTGTAAATAATATTTTGTGGCGCAACGCTCCGGACCAGATCGCCAACCTTGCAAATGTTCAATCGCATCACAACCTGATAGAGAACGGATTCCCGGGCTATGCAAATGTTGATTCCGATCCTTTTTTTATTAAGGGTGATACGCTCTTCCGTCTCTCGAGGGTGAGTCCGTGTGTATCAGCCGGGAAAAGAAAAATTGATATTGCCGGGGTGGAAGTTCCGCAGCTTTACGAAGACTTCACACGGGATCCACGGATCAACCCGGCGGAAACAAGGCCGGATCTTGGCGCGGTTGAATCGGAGTACGGAAAAAAGAGTGAAGGCGATGATTACCCGGTTAGTGATAATTATTTGAGACTATTATTTCAGTTCAGGCAGGTATCCGCGCCGAACAGGGACCCGGTTACCGGGGAGATTAAAAAGGCTGGAGAAATGGCCGGGATTCTTCAGGTAAATGAAAGAACAAATTACCGGTTAGATAATGATGAAACCCCTCAGTTTGAACTCCCGCCGGGGATCAATCTGATTGACTTAGAGGTCATTGCTCGCGGAAGGGATTCCTCATATTACCTGAACCTCCATATCTGGCTGGAAGGGGCTGATCAGCAGTTGCTTCCGTATAACCAGACATATAAAGTTTTTTACCGCCACTGGGCCAATCTGAAACCGGGAAATTATGTTCTGAGAATCCAGCCTCAGGATGACGAAGGGATAATAGGCCCCAGCAATAAACGCGCTTTCATCATAACCGTTCCTCCTTACTGGTACCAGCGCTGGTGGGCTTACCTTATATACGTTCTCGGGGTAATTGCCGCGGCGTTTGTATATACAAGGTTAAAAATCAGGAACCTGGAAAAAGAACAGGCGCTCAGCCTGAGGAACCTGGAGATAGAGAAGCTTACGGAGCTTGATAAACTAAAATCCCGGTTCTTAGCCAATATCACCCACGAACTCCGCACGCCGCTGACGCTTATACTCGGGCCCGCGGAAACACTGATAAGCGAAAACAAAGATAAAAATACGCGCGAGCAGCTTGGCCTGATCAGGCGCAACGCTTTCAGGCTTCTGAGGCTTGTGGATATGCTCCTTCAGTTTTCCAGGTTCGAGTCCGGGACAATGAAACTTCAGACTTGCAGGCAAAATATCGTGCCCGTACTGTCGAGAGTATTAAGTTATTTTTCTAGTCCGGCAGCGAAGAAAAACATTGAACTTTCATTCAGTTCCGCGCGTGAGGACATCATCGGGTATTTTGATGAGGAGAAAGTTGAGCATATTGTTCAGAACCTGCTTTCGAACGCACTGAAGTTTACCCCGGGAGGCGGGAAAATTATACTCAAAGTTTCAGAGGAGAACGATCTGCTGACTGTATCCGTAAGCGATACAGGCGTTGGAATATCAGAGCAGCATAAAAATAAAATATTTGACAGGTTTTTCAGGGTTGAGGAAGCTCATAAGACAGAAGGAACCGGGATCGGGCTTTCGCTGACGAAGGAATTTGCTGAACTTCATCACGGATCAATCCTTGTTGAAAGCGCATTGGGTAAAGGGAGCAGATTTGTAGTTACAATTCCACTTTCCGGCTATTCAGAAGATGAGATTGGGAAAGGCGCTCCCGCGGAAACAAGTGTTATCAGGGCGGAAACCGAATCATTGAGAATCGTCGCAGGGGAAAGTGCGGCTGCGGATGTTGACCGGCAGATCGCCCTGATCGCGGAGGATAATGACGACGCCAGGGAATATATTTCGTCCATTCTGCTTAATAAATATGAAGTTATGCAGGCTCCTGACGGGGCGAAGGCACTTGAGCAGACCAGGATACACCTTCCCGATATAGTTATCAGCGATGTGATGATGCCGGATATGGACGGATTTGAGTTGTGTAAACTTCTTAAAACAGATGAAAAGACGTGCCACATTCCGGTGATAATGCTGACGGCGCTTGCAGACAGGAAAGAAAAGCTTAACGGGCTTGAACTCGGCGCGGACGATTATCTTACCAAGCCGTTCGATAAAAAGGAACTCCTTGCCAGGGTTCACAACCTGCTCGAACTGAGGAAGAAACTGAGGGAGTCGTTCAGCCATACTGATAAACTGAAACCGGGAGAAGTCCCGGTGGTATCGCTGGATGATAAATTCCTGAAGCGGGTTATGCAGGTTGCGGAAAAACATATTTCGGAAGAGAACTTCAGTGTTGACCAGTTTGCTCACGAGGTATTTATGAGCAGGATGCAGTTCTACCGGAAACTTAAAGCAGTGACCAATCTCACACCAAACGATTTTCTTAAAATAGTCCGGCTTGAAAGGGCAAAACAACTTCTGACTGACCACTTCGGTACAATAGCTGAAGTGTCAGAGGCTGTCGGGTTCAGCAATCACTCATATTTCGCTAAATCCTTCCAGGCCCATTTCGGAATTTTGCCTCACGAAGCAAATAATGCTTAAAAATTACCTTAAAAATACAACTGTATAGGGGCCTCCGGGAAAATGATACAA
>CAIMOS010000141.1 GCA_903843135.1 uncultured Ignavibacteriales bacterium
ACAATTGTAAACGTTTACATTTTATACATAAATGAATATCACAATAAAAGAAATCGCTAAGCGAGCAAATGTATCTATAGCCACGGTGTCCCGTGCTCTGAATAACCAGGATACCGTCCGCCCGAAGACTAAAAAAGCGATTCTCAATATTGCTGAAGAACTGAATTACATACCAAACGTCGGCGCCCGAAACCTTGTAAATCAAAAAACCAACATCATCGGATTTGTATTGCCCGAAATCCAGGGCGAGTTCTATACTGATATTATTAAAGGTATAGACGAATATGTGTACAATGCGGGATACCATATGATCGTTGCGAGTTCGCACAGCCAGCGCACGATCGTGGAATCGCTTGTCGGCTTTATGAACAGAAGTTTTGTTGACGGAGTTATACTGATGATACCGTCAATTAATGAAAGAGTAGGGGAGCTTCTCACGGAGAGTACGGTCCCGGTAAGTGTAATCACAGGAAAGAATAAGTTTGACACTATTGATACCGTAAGCATAGACAACTATCAGGGCGCGTACTCAATGATTAGCTACCTCATACGCCATTACGGATACAGAAAGATCGCGATCATACGCGGGCCTGAAACAAACAACGACGCTCACGAGAGGTTCGACGGCTACGCGGAAGCGTTGATATATAACGGCATTGAATTAAACGAGAACTGGATTGTTGAAGGAGACTTTACACAGCGCGGAGGGGAACTTGCGTGCAGCCGCCTTATGTCTCTTCTTGACAGGCCCGAAATTATTTTTGCTTCCAATGATATGATGGCGCTGGGATGTTATAAGGTAATTAACGGACTTGGCCTCTCGATTCCGAATGATATCGGCGTTGTAGGATTTGACCACATTTTCTTAAGCGACATCGTTCTTCCTCATCTCACTACAGTACACGTCCCGAAATCTGAACTTGGCCAGGAAGCCGCAAGGCTGCTGCTTGACAGGATCAACGGAAATAACGACTTTAAACCACGGCATACAAAAGTTTCCACAGGAATTATTATCGGGCAATCGTGCAGGAACCTGAATGAATAGATATATCGCGGTACCTGCAGCTTTCCCGGTGCAGGGTATGCTTTTTTTTACACAACTTAACTGCATATTCAGCAAAAGAGCGATTATAATTTAATTTGATGAACAGCTATAAAACAAAATACGGGTATTTTTCACCGGACGGCAAAGAGTATATAATTACTGACTTCAAAACACCTAAACCCTGGGTCAATGTGCTCTCCAACGGGCGTTACGGACTTGTTATCTCGCAGGTTGGCGGCGGATTCAGTTGGCTTGACCACTCTGAATTTAACAGACTGAACAGATGGCATCAGGATCTAATAAAAGATGAATGGGGAAAGTTCTTTTATTTCAGGAACAACAAAACCGGAGAAACCTGGAATCCTCTCTGGATGCCCGTAAAAGCGGATATAAAAGATTACGAATGCAGGTACGGCCAGGGTTACGCTGTTTTCACTTCTAACTATAAGAATATTAAAATAAATCTTACTGTTTTCATCCCTAATGATGAGAACCTTGAGATATGGAACTTTGAAACGGTTAACGAGAGCAGTGAAGATCTTGACTTATCCGTGATATCATACTTCGAGTGGTGCCTCGGATCTTCGGCTGATTTTCACCGGGAATTCCATAAAACATTTATCGAAACTCAATTTGATTCATCGATTAACGCGCTCCTCGGAGGAAAGAAATTATGGGAGATTCCTCTGGGTGAAAGAGGCCACTGGAATATCGAGTACCCGCATACCGGTTTTATCTCTTCAAACAAAAAGATTACGGCGTTTGAAGCCGATAAAGAAAATTTTATCGGGCAGTACGGATCGCTTGATAATCCGAAAGCTGTCCGCGAGAATGTATTTACAAATGAAACCGGAAGATGGGGGGATCCTGTCGCCGGTGTAAAGACAGAAACAAAGATTAAATCCGGCGGTATAGATAATGTTGTCTTCTTTATGGGAATCGGCGAATCTAAAGAAGCAGTAAAAGAAAGCCTGTCGAAATTCGGATCTGTTGAAGCCATTAAGCTTTCGCTTGAGAAAGTTAAGGAGAAATGGGATTTAATTCTTTCTAAGATGGAAATTGCCACGCCTGATGACGCTATGAATATAATGGTGAACACTTGGTTAAGATACCAGGCAATTGCGGGAAGGCTCTGGGCAAGGACCGCGTATTACCAGCAAAGCGGCGCGTTTGGGTTCAGGGACCAGTTGCAGGATTCCCTTGTATTTTTACCGATTGATCCGTCTTATACAAAACAGCAGATTCTTTTACACGCAAAACACCAGTTCGACGACGGAACTGTACTGCATTGGTGGCATCCGATTTCTGATACAGGCCTTGCCACTAAAATGACAGATGACCTTCTGTGGCTGCCGTTTGTTACTTATCATTACCTCCTCGAAACCGGTGACTACTCAATCCTTGACAATAAAGAACCTTTTTATAACAGCAGCAAAGAAGATACAATTTTAAATCATTGTTATGCTGCTATAGATAAGGTTCTTGGCAGGCTCAGTCCGCGCGGCCTGGCGCTTATCGGTGCCGGCGACTGGAATGACGGATTCAGCGCGGTAGGGCTTGATATGAAAGGGGAATCGGTCTGGCTGACTGAATTTCTGTATGATGTGTTAAACAAGTTCATATATGTTTCAGAAAGAAAAAATGAAACCTCGCGCGCGGAACTTTATAAAAAGAAAGCTGAAGAACTAAAAACAGCGTTCGATAATAATGCCTGGGACGGCGAATACTATTGGGGCGCGACAAAAGACAGCGGTGAAAAAGTAATGAGCAAAGAGAGTCCCCAAAGTAAAATTTATCTGAATTCTCAGACCTGGTCGGTAATAAGCAACATTGCACCGGAAGAGAATAAAATTAAAGCTATGGACGCCGTCACTAAGAATCTTCTTAAAGATTACGGGACACTGTTATTAAGCCCAGCGTATTCTAAACCTGATATGTATATCGGCTATCTTACAAGATACGCTCCGGGAAGAAGAGAGAACGGCGGAACATACACACACGCTGCCACCTGGTCGGTTTGGGCCTATTCACTGATGAAGAATACGGAATTGGCATTTGAAGCATACAAAAGAATCAATCCCGTCATTAACGGACAAAATCCTGACAAATATGTAGCTGAACCGTATGTAACGCCCGGAAATATTGAAGGGCCAGATTCTCCACGTTACGGGATGGGCGGTTGGACCTGGTATACCGGATCCGCAGCCTGGCTTCAGAAAGTTATTGTTGATTTTATACTCGGAATAAGAGTTACAGAAGATGGTCTTTTAATAGACCCGTGTTTTCCGAAAGATTGGGAAACTTATTCAATTACGAGACAATACCGTAATACTACTTACAATATTAAAGTTATCAATGAATCCGGAAGTTCTTCCGGTGTAAAAAAAATAGTATTAGATAATGAGTTATATGAAGGAAATGTTATAAAGCCTCAGCAGAAGGCGGTATGTAAAATCGAAGTATACACCTAACCAACACAATAAACTAAGGATCAATATGAAAAAACTTTCGTTTTTCTTTCTTCTTGTGGTAGTTCTCACCACATCATCGTTCGCTCAGTTCGGAACCAGACAGGATGCAATCTGGGCAAGAACGGTATCCGCCGGCACAATTACGCTGGACGGTAATCTAAACGAAGCTGCGTGGACTGCAGCAGAGAAAATCACTCTTACTTATGGCCAGCCGGGCGCGCTTCCAACAAGCGGATGGCGTCCTGAGTTTCAGGCTGAAGCAATCACGGATCCAACTCACGCCACTGTAAGTTTTCTGGTACAGGGCAACCAGCTTTTCCTCGGTTTCTACATTCCGGACTCATCAATCGGCGGAAATGCTGATTGGGCAAGATGGGACGGAATTCTGATGTCGGTTAAAGACGTCCTCAACAGAGATGCAAACACAAAAGTTGCTGCAGCGGCAGAATATTTCTACACTTATTGGACAACAGGCCTTACAAATACCGATCCCGTTGTCGGCGCTCAGCCACGCTTTGTTGGTAAATGGGCCAACTGGGACGGCACACCAAGAACCCCGGAACAGATTAATGCGTGGGACGCCATTACTACCTTCAAAGGCACATCAAATGACGCAGGCCGGGACACTTCATTCACGATCGAAATGAAAATCGATCTCGGAGTAATTGGTTATGACGTAACCAAAGCCGAAGGCGATGTTGTTTGTCTGAACTTCAGTATATGGGATTGCGACTATCTGTTCGAAGGAAACCCCGCTAAAATCAATTCAACCAGGACCTGGTGGCAGGCGCCCTGGGGTAACGCGAATATCATCAACGTTGCAAGGATTTTCGCCCGTCCTGATGTAACTGTAAATACAACAACTCTCCCGACTATC
>CAIMOS010000142.1 GCA_903843135.1 uncultured Ignavibacteriales bacterium
CGTCGAGTCGGGCAAAGGCAATTTCATAGTTAAAAGGACTCAGTACATTTCCCAGATCAAAAACAATAACAGTGTATTTTCTATTCATATAAGCAAAAATAAATAATCCGGGCCAATTTTCGCTCAACAAAATCGGCCACATCGTTTTCCTGAACAGGGCATTTATGGCACCACAATCCGCCCCTTCGCGGTCCTCTGCGTCAACACTTTGCGGCCCTTTGCGTCACTTCTCAAGAGAAGTAGCGCAGAGTTGCGCAAAGAAGTAATTGATAAAAAAATGCGATTGTAGCAGCTCCTTCGCGGTCCTCTGCGTCAACCTTTGCGGTCCTTTGCGTCACTTCTCTGGGGAAGTAGCGCGTTGGTGCGACTTCGTTGATTGTTGTTTAACACACCCTCCGGCTAAAGCCGGACCCCTCTCGTAGAGGGGATTTTTTTGACGGATTTCTCTCAAGGCGAAAATAAAAATGCCGCTTCAATTTTCCCCGATGTTGCCGGGATAAAAAAGAAGCGGCGGAAGATCAGTGGGCCGGATTATTTAAACAATTCGTCCGACAAGCCTTTGTTAACTTCAACAGAACTGACATTCATTTCGATGACCATTCCCGCTACGGACTGGACAAGTTTATACGGGTATTTTACGCCTGCAACCTCCCTGTAATCAGAAAGGCTTGTTGTCTGCGTAAAGGTCCCCTGCGGTGAATTTACGGTCCTCTGTTCCCGCACTTTAAGGCCGGTCTCAGCATCAAAGAAATGATAAAGTTTACCGCCCGACTTCAGTGTGAATTCTATTTTGTATGCGTCTTTCTCATCAATTTTTTCAATGCCCGCGAGAACGGTTTTTATGCCTGACTCTTCAAGCCTCATAATGCCAAGCATATCAGATTCAAATGCCACCTGCTCAAGGCTTTCTCCTTCCATTTCCTCCTCACCCATCGGGGATTTGCTTTTCCCTTTCTGTCCGTCAAATAATATTACCTGTTCCATACCGCTGAACGACAATTTCTGCATCATCTTATTGGGGGCCTTCTGGTACAAGGTTGCGGTAATATCATAGCCCTGGACCTGTGCCGTCATAGCGGTTGTCCGGTCAGTGACTTTTACGAGATTATCTTTCCCGCCGATAGCAGCAATATATTTATCAATTACTGCCTGCGCGCTGACGCCTTCCGGCATCGCCTTGGCATTCGGATCAACAGGGCCCGCAAATTCATCGTAATACTCAATTTTCATTGAACTGAATTTCTTCACAAGCGGCGTTAATCCGGATGATTTGCCGACCAGGATAATGTAACTCTTTTCAGGTAAGATATATTTTTTTGCCGCTGCCTGGATATCATCTGCCGTCAAACTGTTGACCTTCAGGAGATAATTAGCGTAAAAATCCTTAGGCAGATTGTACTTTGCAGTGTTAACAGCAAAGCTTGCAACGGTCTGCGGATTCTCCATCGATATGGCAAAACTTCCGGTGATGAAATTTTTTGCCTTCTGAAGTTCTTTTTCGCTCACTGCCTCATTCCTGATCCTTTTCATCTCATAGAGAAATTCAGTAACAGCGCTGTCGGTCACTTCATTGCGTACATCAGCTGATGCGGTAAAACTGCCGACCAATTGTCCCGGGCTTAACTGTGAATATGCTCCGTAAGTGTATCCGTGCTTCTCCCGAAGATTTTCAAATAAGCGGAAAGCTCCCCCGCCAAGAATCGTGTTCATCACCCTGGCAGTAATAACATCAGGGGTATTGAGCGAAAGATCAACCGGGTAACCGATATTGATAGTTGTCTGGACCGAATTGTCCCTGTCCACCACTGCTACTTTGGTAAGCAGAGGCGCTTTGGGCTGTTTGTAACTGTTCTTCGGAACATCGGCTTTTTCCCATTTGCCGAAATATTTATCGGCCGCGGCTTTTGCTTCATCAAGCGTTATATCACCGACTATCGAGAGATAAGCAATGTTCGGGCGGAAGAAAGTTTTGTAATAAGATTCACAGTCCTCTTTCGTGATTTTCTTAACCGTGGCCTCTGTTTCAAATTCGGCATAAGGGTGTCCTTCGCCGAAATATAACCGCTGCTTCACTCTCTCGGCGATTTCATCCGGCTCATCTTTTGATGAAACAAGGTTAGAGATTGTCTGTTTCCTGATCTTCTCAAGTTCAGCGTCTCTGAATTCCGCGTTCAGAAGCACATCGGACATAAGCGTCAGCATTTTATCCATATGTTTCTTCAGTGAAGAACCGTAAACACTGGCGGCTGAAGTACCGAGTGAAGCGCCGATCAGATCTATTTCATTATCAAGCTGTTCCTTGGTGCGGGTTTTTGTGCCTGTTCTCATCAGCCTGCCGGCCATATCGACGTACCCTGCTTTATCTTTTTCGAGTACCGGATCAACATCCAGCGTCAGGCTGTATGTAACAAGCGGAAGTTTGGAATTTGTTACCACGAAAACTTTCAGCCCGTTCGCGAGAGTAAACGACTGGTATTCACCAATCTTAATCTGCGGAGCCGGACCCGGTTTCGGGGGCGTGCTGCGGTCTAACTGGCCGAATGCGAAAGCGGCCAAAATAAATAAGACGAATAAAATTTTTGTTTTCATAACTGCTTCTCCTTGCTCCTAATTTTTCTTCGATTTTTGTGGCAGATAATAGAGCACTATCCTGTTATCCGGAGTAAGGTATTCCTTCGCGACGCGGCGGATATCTTCTTTCGTAACTTTCATAAATAAATCAAGTTCTGTGTTAATCAGGCCGGTATTTTTATAAAAAAGGTAATATGTAGCCAGTGACTGCGCTATGCCGAGAACTTTGCTTTTCTCGCTGATAAAATTCTTTTCTACCATATTCCTGATTTTCTCAAATTCATCATCCGAGATAAGTTCGGTCTGGACTCTTTTTATTTCGGAATCCATCGCGGCTTCATTCTCTGCTGCATTTTTTCCTGCGCCGGCAAATGCGTAGCTGATGAACAAACCCGGATCTTCAAGCGATAAGGGAATGGAGCCGACCTGGATTGCCGATTGTTTTTCATCAATAAGCGCTTTATAGAAACGCGAACTCTGTCCCGTTGAAAGAAGAGTAGTAAGCATATTAATCGCGTAATAATCAGCCGTTCCCTGTGCCGGAATATGGTATGCCTGTATCACAGCCGGTAGCTGAACTTTGTCATATACTGTGTCACGGACCTCTTTTGTGCGTCTTGGTTCAACAACATTTGGACGAGGAATAGCTTTCTTTGACTTCGGGATTTCCAAAAAATATTTATCAACAAGTTTCTTTGAATTCTCGATATCAATATCGCCGGCGATGCACAGAACTGCATTCTGCGGGACATAGAATGTGCGGTAAAAATCACGGAACTCCTCGATGGTCGCCTGGTCAATATACTGGAATGATCCTATCGGAGTCCATCTGTAAGGGTGCTTGGTGAAAGCCGTTGCGAATGTTTTTTCGAAAATTGTTCCGTAAGGGCGGTTGTCTATCGACTGGCGCCTTTCTTCCTTAATAACGCTGCGCTGAGTTTCAACTCCCACACTGTCTATCTTTGCGTGAAGCAGCCTTTCCGATTCGATCCATAATGCCAGTTCGAGCTGGTTCGACGGAAGCAGGAGGAAATAATTTGTTTCGTCAAAACTTGTGCTGGCATTCAACTGCCCTCCCGCGTTCTGGATCAGGGAATCGATTTGTCCCCTTTTAATATTCTCGCTCCCTTCAAACATCAGGTGTTCGAAAAAATGTGCGAACCCGGTCCTCTTAGGGTCCTCATTTTTTGAACCAACGTGATAGGTGATGGTAGTCGCCACGATAGGCGTTGAATTATCCTGATGCAGGATAACGTGCAGTCCGTTCGGCAGATCGTACTCCGTGAATTTGATCTGCGGAGTCTGTGCCGCCAGGATTATGGCAGCCAGAAAAATGACCACGGGAATTTTTTTAAGCATATAAGTTCCTGTTTATTAAATAATATTTTATAAATTTATTGCATTAACTGAGAAAATTCTTTGTCTGTTCAATAAACAGCAGATTACCGGTGAAAACATCCATACCGGTTTACCGGTAACAAGCAAAAAATTTCTTTGCTGACAATAATGAAGAAAACATCCGTTAAAATTAAGCAAAATATCGATCATAAATTAATCTTAATTGAATATGAAATACGCTGAAATAGACCACTCGCAGGAAAAAATCGCAATCGGTAAAATCGTTTGCGTCGGAAGAAATTACGCGGAACACGCAAAGGAACTCGGCAATGAAGTTCCTGAATTTCCGGTATTGTTCCTCAAGCCGCCTTCAGCGCTCATATACAGCGGGGAGAAAATCGTAAAACCTTCATTTTCTGATGATATGCACCACGAAATTGAACTTGTACTCTTAATCGGGAATGATGTTAAAAATGCAAATGAAGAAGAGAGCCGCAAAGCAATACTTGCATACGGCATCGGTCTTGATATGACGCTTCGCGACATCCAGTCAAACCTGAAGAAAAAAGGCGAGCCCTGGACGATAGCAAAATGCTTCGATACCTCAGCGGTGATATCGGAATTCATCCCAGTCGGGAAAAATCCTATATCAGCGGAGTACAATCTATCCCTCTCAGTCAACGGAACTGTCAGACAATCATCGCCGCTTAGCAAAATGCTGTTCAATCCCTGGCAGATCGTCAGTTATATCTCCTCGAAAATGCTTCTGGAAAAGGGTGATTTAATTTTTACGGGCACACCCGCGGGGGTCGGGAAAGTGGTTCCGGGAGATAAATTGGAAGGTAAACTCGATCAGATTCTTACGTTAAAAACGGAAGTAGTCTGATTCTTACTCAGGTAAATTAAAAAGCAGACGGCACGCAGTTTTTTCACCGGGTTCGGAATCAATTTCGAATCCGGCGTCATACAGATTCATCGCGCCCTGAACTATCGCAAGCCCAAGCCCCAGTCCCTGCTGTTCGTATTTGTGCCGCTTATACTGCCTGAAGGCGCCTATTTCATTGATAAATTCCTGCGGTATCCCGCTCCCCTTGTCAGTAATTTCAATCTGGTAGTGGCCTTCAAGTAGTTTCCCTGTAAAAGATATTCTTGTACCTGCATCGGAGAACTTAATTGCGTTCTCGATTAATTCCCTGACGACAGACTCAAAATACTCCTGGAAAAAATGGATCTTGCATTCGGTAACATTAACTCTAAAATCAGAAACCCGCGGCGGATAATCTTTGAGCTCGGCCATTATCTTCATAATCAGCGGCCGGTTCACAACGGTTGTTGCATTGTCAAGAAAATCCTTCTGAATATCTCCGGTTGTGACAGATTGTAAATTTGTGTAGAGCAAAAACTTTTCAGCTGTTGATTTCAACCGCTTTGCAGAGTCATTTATATAGTTGACCATCTCAGCAATTTCAGCCAAAGAAAGTTCCTGCAGGTCAGATTTGAGTGTTTCGGAAAAACCTAAAATTCCGGTAAGCGGCGTGTTAAACTCGTGTGGCAAGGATCGGGTGATGTTTCTGCGGAGCGTATTAAAGCCCGCTTCGGTTATCCTTTTTCTCCGCTGTTTTCTTTCGAGCTGCGTAGTAATAACACCGTAAATGTCTTCAAGCTTTAACGGCTTGGTAATAAAGTCATCAGCTCCGTGCATCATTGCCGAGCGGAATAATTTTTTATCAAATTCGGGAGCGATAACTATGAATGGAGTGAGAAAAGTCTGGTCATTCTCTTTTACGATTTTCAGCGGTTCACAGTCCTTAATGCCCTTGTTCGAAACATCACAGATTATCAGGTCAGGATTTTCCGACTTCAAAAATTCCATTGCTTCGGGACCCGTCCCGCACACAACCATCTCAAAACCAACAGAACTCAACTGCTTCTGCAGAGGTTCTCTGATTTCAGAATCTTCTTCTATGAACAGAATCTTCGTCACGCGCCAATACCTGTCTTCTATAATGGATGTGTCTAAAAGTGCTGTTAGAAAATTATATCAGTAATCACAATCTCATTGTGACGAATCTCACGTTGACCTGTGAATTTCGTCTGTTTTCCGTGCATATCTCCCCTGGGTTAACTTGACAAAAAATTAAGGATACAGATGAATAAATCCCCGACTTTATTTTAATTAAACCCGATTATTTTTCCGGAAATTCTCCGAACATTTCTTTAAGTACCTTTTCACGGTACCTGAAAATTTCCTCAACTTTTTTTCTTACTACCAAAGCGTTAACAATTTTACCAACCGGCCCGAACGGAACTTTGTAGTGAACAATGTCTTCCATTTCTACACCGCCGTCAATTTCTTTAAGGAAGTGTTTGTGATGCCAGAAAGCGTAAGGCCCGAATCTTTGTTCATCCACAAAATAATGAGGTTCAACAACGTGCGTAATCTCCGTTGTCCAGTTCATCGGCAAACAGAAGAGCGGCCTGACGATATAATTGATGATCATACCGGGATACATCTTCTCTCCGTCAAATCCGGACAAAATATCGAATCCCATATAAGGCGGCGTAATTTTTTTAAGGTTATAAGGGGAGGAAAGAAATTCCCATCCCTGCTGTAATGTTATCGGCAATTTTTGTTTTGATCTTATTTCGTGCATAATTTTCTCTTTTTAATTATAGAACAATTTCGGCGCCCCACTGGTTCCTTTTTATCTGCGGGGTTTCAGGATAAATAATATTATGATAATTTATGTTTTTGATTTTCATAATATTTACCGAAAGGACCGCTTATGAATTACAGGGAACTTGGGAAAACCGGGTTAATGATATCTGAAATCGGGCTCGGTTGCTGGACGATGGGAGGGCTTAACTGGAATGACGGAATACCTAACGGATGGGCCAATGTTGATGAAAATGAAATCCAGGCAGCGGTTGATTTCGCACTGGACCACGGCGTTAACCACTTTGATAATTCGGATGTCTACGGCAACGGCAGGGCGGAACGGATGCTCGCAAAAGTTCTCGGGAAAAGAACCAAAGACGTCATCATCGCCACCAAGGTCGGATGGTTCCGCGGAACCGCGGCACACGCTTATGACCCGCTCCATATCAGGCACCAGTGCGAGCAGTCGCTTAAAAATCTTAACCGCGATTATATTGATTTATACTATTTCCACCACGGAAACTTTGGCGATAATGATATCTATCTTGACGGCGCGGTTGAGACAATATACCGCCTGAAAGAGGAAGGCAAGATAAGGTTCATTGGCCAGTCGGCCTACTCGCACGATGATTTTGTAAAGCTGATTCCGAAAGTAAAACCGGATGCCATTCAAAGTTCGGCAAGCGCGCTGGACTTTAAATTTGTTGAAGACGGCACACCGACACGGCAATTGCTCGA
The DNA here is from genome assembly GCA_903843135.1 of uncultured Ignavibacteriales bacterium. Taxonomy (GTDB): domain Bacteria; phylum Bacteroidota; class Ignavibacteria; order Ignavibacteriales; family Ignavibacteriaceae; genus JABWCL01. The sequence continues at coordinate 7,307 of CAIMOS010000142.1, forward strand.
TAAACATAATATATCATTCATTGCATTCGGGCCGCTTGTTCAGGGAATTTTACTCGGTAAGTACTCAAAAGACAATCCCCCGGTATTTGAACCCGGTGACCACAGAGCTAAAGCACCCCGTTTTTCAAAAGAGAACCTTGAAAAACTTGAACCGCTCCTTATGAAACTGAAAGAAAAATACGGATCTGACAGTAAAAATCTCGCCGGCGTTGCGCTCCGCTTCCTGCTGCACTTCAGCGCGGTAGGCGCAGTTATTCCGGGATTCAGGTCACTTGATCAGGTAAAAGTGAATTTAACCGCCGCCGATTTTACGTTCGGGGACGGTGATTTCGAATTCGTTAAAAATCTGTTCGCCCCTTACAGGATGTAAAACTTTTGTGGTGAATTATTTTAATTAATTCATTAATTTAGTGATATAAAATTTTGCGGGGCTATAGCTCAATTGGCAGAGCGTCTCGTTCGCAATGAGAAGGTTAGCGGTTCGATTCCGCTTAGCTCCACAATCATTTCCCGTAACCGCTTTAATTACAATAAGTTAATTTTTTACGGTTCTGTTTTCGTATTCAGTTCGTATAAATCTTAATAAAAGTTAAGGTTTTCTTTCTCTCTGTGAAGCTCCGAAAGGTTCAGTTCTTTTCTCCATTTTGGATTAATTCCTGAAATATTCCTTTCATTGATTTAAGATAATTATTCCGTTTTCTTTCTAATCCGCTATATAATTCATTCGAGATATTAACCTCAAACGAAGCAAAGATAAAATTACATTCCCGGCAATACCGATTCCGTAA
>CAIMOS010000143.1 GCA_903843135.1 uncultured Ignavibacteriales bacterium
AAACTCCGTTGCTTGAGAAAAATCTTATAGCTCTTTCGACTATCGCCTCCATCGCTACGATGGTGGGGCTGCTCGGAACGACTATTGGTATGATCCGCGCATTTAAGGCACTGGCGCAGGCAGGCGCGCCGGATGCATTAGCGCTCGCTACCGGTATATCGGAAGCGTTGGTAAATACCGCGGGCGGACTTTTTGTTGCCATCCTCGGAATAGTAGCTTATAATGTTTTCATCAATAATGTTGATAATTTCACTTATATGGTTGATGAAGCTTCGTTTAACGTAATGCAGATATTAAGAAGTAAATAAGTTTAGCATAAATGCCACGGATTAAAAAGCGCAGAGTCAGTATCAGGATCGATATGACCCCAATGGTCGATGTCGCGTTTCTTTTATTGACGTTTTTTATGCTCACAACCCAGTTCAGGCCGCCTGAAGAAGTAACCGTATTACTCCCGGATTCTAATTCAAGCCTTAAATTGCCTGAAACGAATGTTATGACGATAACTATCGAGAAGAAAGGAAGAATATTCCTCGGATTTGATTCGCAGTATCTGATGGCCCAGTTGTTTGGCGATGAATTCAGAACTAAACGCGCGATGGAAGTCAGGATAAATAACCTTGAGGCCCTGGTGACCCAGGCGCGCATCTCGAATAAAAAACTTGAGACAGTGATTAAAAGTGATGCTGACGCTGAATACGGCGTAGTGTCAGACGTAATGGAAATTTTGCAAAAGAATATGGTCGCGAAGTTTTCATTTGTAACTAATTTGGAAATACCTTCAACTAAAAAGAAATAAGGCAGAGATTTAATGGCAGGTGATGCCGGCGGCGGCGAACAGAGGCCCCAGAAACATAAATCGAAACATAAGCCCAAGCGAAGAATGGGAATCAGAATGGATATGACGCCGATGGTGGATGTGGCGTTCCTTCTGTTAACTTTTTTTATGCTTACTACTGTATTCAGAAGGCCGCAGACTCTGGAGATTAAACTTCCCCCGAGCAGCAATAAATCTGAGATATCCGAAGCCGGGTTGCTAATTTTCAGGGTTGATGAAGAGGGAAGTCTGTATTTCAGTAAAGGGCTTTCCGCTCCCGAAAAAATGGAATTCAAATCTTTGCCCGGTTTTCTGAAGGATAAATACAGGGAAGATCCCAATGCGATTATTCTTGTTAAGATTGACCGTAAAGCAAAGTACCAGATTATGGTGGATATAATCGATGAAATGAACCTTGCAAAGCTGAGCAGATATTCGGTTGCTTCACTGGCTGAAGAAGAAAAGGAAGAAATCAAAAAGGTAAACGAGAAAAAGTGAAGTACTTTCTTATTGTTGCTTTTTTTTCATTTTTCTATTTCGGCTGTTCTGAAAAAGCTGAAACTCCCGTTAAAGGGAAACTTACAGTTTATGCTGACGAGGGGCTTTACACTTTGGTTTCTGCGCTTGCGGATTCATTTAAGTCGGTCTATAAAGCAGCCGACATAAAAGTGATTTCTGTACAGGCGCGGGAAGGTATTGTGAAGATTATTAACGGGGAGACAGAAATGTTCGTGTCGTCGAGAGAATTTAACGATGAAGAGAAGAAGGCGGCCCGGGCAAATAAATTAGAATACAAAACAGCCAAATTCTGTTATGACGGTATCTACGCTATTACCGGTTACAGGAGTGAAAGGGATACTCTTTCATTCCAATCGATCAGGTTATTGCTATCGGGAAGCGACAGTAAGTACAAGGCTGTCATCCCGGGTGCGAACAGCGGAGTATATGAGTTTCTTAAATTTAAAATTAATAACGGAGCGGATCCGTCAGGCGCAGAGATATTAAAAAGCGAAAGCGATATTTTAAAATCAGTGGAAAACGATGCCGCTAAAATCGGATTTATCTCTGCCAATACACTGCAGGATTCGACAAATTTCACAATAATGAAGATGGGCGTACCGGGATCAAACGGAAATGTAACGGAGTATCTTGAACCGCATCCCGGGTACTACGTACAGGATCTTTATCCAATGACAAGACTTTGCGTAATCTACCTTAGCGAGTCAGGTATCGGATTGGCGTCCGGTTTTACGTCATATCTGACCGGTAATTTCGGCCAGAAATATGTTCTTGATAATAAGTTGGGACCGGCTGCAGTCCCTGTAAAAGTTGTAAGATAGTAAGGCTATTTATAATGAAATTTAAAATGAAAAATACTTTTTTCCTTCTGTTTCTCATCTTATTCAGTGGTTGTGACTCAATATACCAGTATATTTTTCTTCCGCCGGAAAAAGAAGAGTATACAATTGTTCCGTCAGCTGATTTTCTGAAAACGAACAAGGACACACTTTATAAGATTGCCGTTGGCAGCCAAAGCCTTGTTTATGATGCCAAAGCCTGGAAACTCGAAATTAAGTATATGTCCGATTATCAGCTGAATAACTTTGAATTTCCGGAAGAATCGAAATCCGGCGAATTCTCCGGAAATCCTTACACTTATGCAAATTGGCTGGACCCTGAGACCGGATTAACGCCCCGCAGGTTCTCGGTATTCAAGGTTACGATTTATAATTATACCAGCACAAAGATCAATTTCGACCCTGAACAGGTTATGCTTCAGACTGACAGGGGAGACAACCTTAAAGCTTTCGCCCGTGAGAAGAAGAACGCCAGGAATTTATCCATCGAGGAATATTTCCAGAAGCTCAAGGGGACAAGCGGTGTTGATGACGACGTTTTCGAAACGAGGATGGGTATTTCCAGGCGTACGATGCATTATTACGGTAAACCGATCTATAAGGGCGACAGTCGTGATGGCCTGATCGTATTCGATCCGGTGGTTGAGAATGTAAAAAAAATGAAGATTTCTATTAAGAATTTTGTACTTTCATACGATGAGAATAATGATCCAAGTGAATTCACAGACTTGGTTTTCAGTTTTGATCAGCGTGCGATGACTGATGAGGAAATGCTTACCCAGAGAGGTTATGTCCCGGGAAAACTTGATTCATCCAAAGTAATAATGAGCGCTGCATTAATTAAATATAATTCTCAGCCGGGACAACTGACATATGAGAACCCCTGGAACCCGGTTCCGAGGAGTATTCCCAATATTATTAGTTACACAGGCCGTGCAACAAATTATACAATAAGATTAATCAACTGCGGATTCGGTGAACCGGAAGCAGCCGGGAGCAAGATTGCGTTCATTCTCGGAAATGGGTTAGCTCCTGAGTTCAGCAATTCTTTTGTTAATTCTATGGCTGATTATGTTAACGGCGGGGGCACTGTTTTTATCGATAACTGTTATTTTAATTCCGAGTATCCATTTAAACAATATTTCGAAGAATTAATTAAATCGGTCCAGCCCCAACTCAAAGGCAAAAGTGAAATTAAAGAAATACCTGCCGGGCACGAAATTTACTCGGAACCATACAAAATGAGTGAAATTCCGCAGGGGATGGATAATCTTAATCAGCGTATCCTGATTAAAGCGGATCACTTGGTCGGATTATTTGTAGAGGGAAAGTTGAGGGTTATTCTTTCTACCAAAGGTTACCCGGTACTCTGGGGAGAAGAAGTCAGTTACACTGACATCACCCGTCAATTGGAATTTGGGGTTAATGTTTTTACATACGCATTTAAGGACAAGTGAGACTTATATGAAGAGACTTATAGTAATTTTATTTTCTTTCATTGCGGTATTCTCCGGAACTATATCCGCACAGAGCCGGCTTCAACTTGAAAATGACTCGAGAACGATTGTCAGGAATGAAGGAAGCACACTATCTTTTGAGGAAAAGGACTTTCTGAACCTAAACTCCAAATACAGTAAGGCATTGTTATTCTCTACCTTCGTTCCCGGTTCAGGGCAAGTTTATCTTGGAAATGACTTGAAAGGAGCCGCAGTAACTCTGGCATTCTGGGGCTCGGCTGTGACTGCAATTATTTCTCACAATAATTTTCTCGGACGCGAAGACAGAATAAAGCTCTTGACAGTGGACTATGAGGCGGCCGGAACCTATAAACTTGCCGATAAATACTGGAATGATATTCAGTTTGAAAAAGCGAGCAGGGACAATGATTATGACCGGAGAAATATTTTTACGATCATTACAGCGGCAGTGTATGTTCTTAATATCGCGGATATATTATTCTTTACGGAAGATCAGTCTGTTGAGAATGGATTGGTCACTATTGATTTTAACAGCAGTTGTGATGTGGCATACGGGGGGCAAAATAAATTAATTGATCTTAAATTTTATCTTCCATAACTTTAATTGAATATGAAAAACACAATTTATCTTTTCACTTTTTTATGTTTAATATTTGCCGCGTGCAATTCACCGGAAGATATCGTGGAACCCACACACCTGACCAGGGTGCCGGTTCCAACCGGACTGCAGGCAATAAAAGACACTACGGTGACCGGTAAGGCCAAAGTCAGTCTTACCTGGACAGTTTCTTCGATGGAAAATATTAAAACATTTGAGGTTCAGCGCGCGGTAAGCGCAACCGATAAAACAGGGAAAGACGTAAAAACCAAATACTACCCGATGCAGCCCCCTGTTACAGTCGCTGCAATTGTGGATTCATTTTCTTTTACTACTGATACAGTCTATGCATATTACTCGGTAATTCCTACCGGAAAAGACAGATTCATCGGAAAGGGATCCGATACATTAAAAGTAATTATTACTAAACTAAACTAATCGAGAGGTTACTATGAAACATAAGTTACTCTTCTTCACCTTCCTGTTAGCGGGTTTATTCCTCGCGGGCAGGCCGGTGTACGCGCAACAGGCTCAAGTTCTTGACTCTGTTGATGTCAGATACGTCGATAATACATCAGATAATAACACCGGAGCGACCGGAACATTGATGAATGATCCGAGATACCGCGAATTTCCCCCGACTAATCCTGTTGCTAACGTAGATGGATGGTGGCACAACGCAAGCTCACTCTATTTCGGTGGAACCAGCCGCAGGGCAAGCCGTTACGGTTCAGGCAATAACAGCGGAGCCCACGCTCATTTCTATGCCTCTATACCAACCACAGATCATTACCTGATTTATCACCATATGAATTCTCCGAACGCATCCACTAACACCTATGTTACGTTTAAGAGATTCGGTGAAGGTGTGATCGCCGACAGTATGCGATATAATGAGCAAAATAATATGGTTCTGGACGGCCGCAGCAGCTGGTATCCTTTGGGAATTATTGAATTATTTGCTGCTGACAGTTCGCTTACAGTCGAAATTGGCCTCGATTCTTTAGGATCAAATACTTTAAGAACTGACGCCATCGCGCTTGTAAGAAGCCAGGCAGCCGGGCCGGATCTTGAGATGGGGAACAGAAGATACTCCCAGGTAGTTGTTGACCCTGTTACCTCCGATACTACTGTGAATATCAGTTTTTACAGACACCGCGCTCCGGTAGGGTTTGCGGAGACAACATTCAAATATGGTATTTATACAGAGAAACAAATTCCTGTTTTCAATCTTGGAAGCCAGCCTCTCGTAGTTACGGGATTTGTTACACAAACAAATAGGTTCAGTGTTACTACACCCGTACCTTTTACAGTACAGCCGGGCCAGAAAGCAATAATGACAATAAGATTCTCACCTAAGGGTGAAGAAACAACTTTTGATACACTGCTTGTGCTGAGCAATGATCCTGTTGAACCTGAAGCGCCGCTTCCATTAAGAGGTACCGGTATCAATTATAACTTCGTAATGAATGCCAGCGTTACGGGTTCAGAGCCCCACTGGAATGTTCCTCCTCCTGGCGGTGTTTTCCAGACGATAGGTACATTTTCGCCAAGTACACCTTCGCCTTACCAGTATCCTATTACCGGTGGGAATATTAATAGCGTCGTAAATATAGGTTCAGATCCGAATATCGCGTGTATTTACAAATTCAATATCCCTGATACGCTTTCTGGTAGTTACTTCCTTGAATATTCCGGTCCACAAGGCTCCTCAAATGCTGCTCAACAGGCTACCATTGACGTCGTTACTCCTTTTTACGTTAATCCTGATCCTGCTTTGGCAGATACACAAAGAGTACTTGGTTTTAACTCAAGAATCTCCAGTGCAGTATTGTGGGCCAGGATCGGCGGCAATAAAGTATTCCAGCTTAATGGCGGCGGTGAGACTACAATCAGAATGACAAATCCTTTGCAGGGCGGAACCGAATTACTCCGGGCTGACCTAATAAGAATAAGACTTGTTCCGCTCGCTCCGACGATCAGTACAAGCATCGATCCTACCAGATTACTTAATTACGGATCGGTCTCTATCTACGATTCCATCAGGCAGCAGGGACAATCGTGGCAGAGGAATTTTGTCATCGGTTCGAACGGTGAACAGCAAATCAGGCTTGACACCATATATCTTAAGAACGGTTCGACATTCAGCATCGTTAACCTTCCGACCTTCCCGGTGTTTTTGCCGGCTGTTGACGGTGAATACAATCTCCTTATCAACTTCCTGCCGAACGAGATCATTAACTATGTAGACACTGTTGTAATTGTTTCAAACGATCCTGATGATTCATTGATTACCGTAAGATTGTCCGGCCAGGGTGTGGGAACCGGTATTACCGTTGATGATATTGATCCTACGACTTATATCTATCCAGCTGACCCGATAGTATGGGCAGGCGCCCCGGATCCGCTCAATATGGACAAATGGTACCGTGTTCAGACTTCAGGTGTTAACAATACCAGACTGCTCCACTATATCTATTTCAATCCTCCGACCGGAGTCGAAACAGTAGAATTCTATCCATACTTCCCGTTTGAGCAGAACTCAACGACAAATACGCTTGATAGTTTTGATGTTTATTTGAATCTCTCAGTCGGATCAAGTATTAGTTCACCTGCGGCAAGATATATTGTCAATCACGCTAATCCGAATGATCCTACGCCTGATACGATAATAGTCAATCAGAACTCAACGAACTATCCTGGTGGCCAGGTTCCTCCGAGCGGCCAGGTTTACCTCGGCAGGTATCTGTTCCTCCGCGGCGGACAGGATGCTCACGGTTCAGGCACTATCTTTGGTTCAGTTTATCTTATTAACGACACCGCGCTTGTAAGTGAATACTACCAGGACAGCGTTGTAAACCGCGCCCGTCAGGACTCCTTTGTAGTAAGAGCGGATGCCGTTATTTTCCAGGAGGCCGGATTACCGCTTAAGATCTTTGCTGAGCCTAACGTTCTTCCGGCGGTATATAGCCTTAGCCAGAACTATCCGAATCCGTTTAATCCTATGACCCAGATCAGATTCACGATCCCTGAGGACGCGAGAGTTGATCTGAAGATATATGATATGCTCGGAGCAGAAATTGCCACTATAGTTGGTGACAACCTCCGTGCAGGATACTACACTTACGAATGGAACGGAAAGAATAATTTCGGGCAGAAGGTTTCTTCCGGAATTTATATCTACCGTATGGTAGCCGGTGATTTCGTCAATACCAAGAAAATGATCCTGATGAAGTAATTCCTTCTTTGCGGAACTTACCTTTTATTAAGCGGGCCGCGGCCCGCTTTTTTTTTATTGACATCTTTTATCCTGTTTTTCTATTTTGTATCTTATCAGATAAATTGTTTCAATATTCATTACGAGGTTTTTATTGGGCTTTTTAATTGAGACTAAAGAGAATTTTACTCTTTTGAAAATCGAGGATAAACGCGCTACGCTTGCAATCGCGCACGACTTCAAAAAGTTTATAGTTGAACTTATCCTTGGCGGTTCTACTAAACTTCTGATCGATCTTTCTGAAGTTGAATTTCTTGACTCCACTTTTTTGGGCGGACTGGTACTGGCGCATAAGAAGGCTGCAGAGTTGAAAGGCGCGGTTTGCTACACAGGATTGCAAAAAACCGTTAAGACTACATTTGAAATTACTATGCTGGATAAAACGCTTACGATCTTTGACAATGTTCAGCAGGGTACCGACTATTTCTTAAACCTCTAAAAATTCCCAAATTATATAGCTGGAAGTTATGCCACTTAAAATATTAGCCGTAGATGATGAGCCGGATTTAGAACTTTTGATGCGTCAGAATTTCAGACGCAAAATCAGGGCCGGTGAATACAATTTTTTCTTTGCTCACAACGGGTATGAGGCGCTGGATCTGCTTAAGGAGAATCCCGATGTTGATATCATTTTTTCTGATATCAATATGCCGGAGATGGACGGCCTCACTTTGTTGAAAAATGTGATTGAAAAACATCCTACTGTAAAATCTGTGATAATATCAGCCTACGGCGATATGAAAAATCTCCGCACCGCGATGAACAATGGCGCGTTTGATTTTGTTACAAAACCAATTGATTTTTCCGATCTCGAGATTACACTGAATAAAACCATTCTTGAAGTTGAAGCGAGAAGGGAAGCTGCAAAGTCAAAGGACCAGTTAATGTCTCTGCAAAAGGAGATGCAGATTGGCCGCACGATTCAGGAGAGTTTTCTTCCTGACTCGATCCCGCAGAAAGACGGTTGGGAAATATCGGCCCTGTTTACCCCGGCAAAAGAAGTCGCCGGTGATTTTTACGATGCATTTACACTTGACAACGGCAGATATATCGCGTTCGTTGTTGCGGATGTATGCGGCAAAGGCCTTGGTGCGGCATTATTTATGACTCTTATCCGCAGTCTGATAAGGGCATTCTCGATGGAAAATACAGGAGAACTTAAAGCCCCCGCATCGTCAATTCATTCAGCCCATAATTATGTAGTGCAGAATCACGAAGCTGCCAATATGTTTGCTACGGTATTCTTCGGAGTGATCGACTCAGAAAGTTCAACATTAAAGTATTCCAGCTGCGGCCATAATACGACATATGTTGTAAATAATGGTGTTATCAAACATTCTCTGGATCCTAACAATCCGCTTGTGGGATTGTTCCCTCACGATGAGTTTGCGATGGGAGAGGTGCAGCTTGAACCGGGAGATATTATTTTTGCTTTCACAGACGGCGTCACCGATATTCTCAATCCGTTAAATGAGTCTTATACAGGTGAACGTGTTGAGCAGGATCTTGCTGAGAATTTTCCTTCGGCAAAAGAGATGCTGGCCGTTTTTGAGAAGAAGTTATTCGATTTCAAACAGGATGCGGCCCAGTTTGATGACATCACGATGATGGCAATTAAAAAGGTCCTATAGCTGATCTACCGGGTTAATATTTTTAAACTTTCAATCCAAGGTATCCGTTAATGAAACTGACCTGGCGTGTTAAACTCATTTTCTTCGCAGTGGTTATCGCGTTACTGCCGCTGGCAATTTCCAGCTATTATATGATCCAAAAAACCAGTGAGGAGCTCAAAAGCAGTACAAACAGCATTCTTATAAGCACATCTTCAAGATTTAGTGAAGACATCAGTACTATTTATAACTACCAATGGATCTCACCCTTATATTTGCTCAAGAGCGGAATAGAAAATCCTGATCTGGGCGTTGAAGAAAAAATTGCTTTAGTAAAAGCGGGTGTCGAGAACATACCTGACCTTTTGTATCTCAACCTTGTCTTTGAGGTATCCCCGGGCGAGTTTGTGTCTGCATTCAGTGTTTCCAAAGAAAAATATTCCAAAACAGCCGCTGATTCAAAAATCAGCATCGACTCGCTTTTTATGACAAACAATAAATCAATCAGTGAGTTAACGAAGCAGAAACAGGTTGGCGAGATTCTTATTGATCCTGAACCATCATTCTTAAAAACGGACAGCCTGTGGATAATGTCTATCGGTATGAAAATAAAAATTACCGATGCGCCCCCAGCAGTATTTGTGGCAAAATTTTCTGCACAAACATTTGTAAGGCTGATTGAAGCAAATCCCCTGTCAAATGATGGTAAAATATTCATCCTGAATAGTGAAGGAAAGCTATTGTTCTCTGATCCTGATGCTGAATTGTTGGATACAGTGGTCAGGGACGCAAGATTGCTGCGCGCTAAGGGTTCAAATATGGGAATTGTAAACTCGTACGAGAGTAAAGACGGCAAGTCAATAGTTGCCTCGGTGGCGTTTCCGCAAAATCCTGAGTGGGCGATCATTGCACAAAAAGATGAGGCCATTGCCTATGCGGCTGTAAGGCAAATGTCACGGCAGCTTTTAGTATGGGTGATTCTGAGTCTCGGTTTGGCGCTCATCGGTGTATTTATTTTTTCGAATAACATACGCAGGCCGATCGTTAATATCAGTAAAACTGCAGTAACTATCGCCCAGGGTAATTTTGATGTAGACGTTGAATATAAGATTGATGACGAGATAGGCCGGCTTGGGAGGTCACTCGTGGATATGAGTTCTTCGCTTAAGCAAAGTTTTGCAAAAATCGAGAAGCAGAATAAGGAACTGGAAGAATACAGCCGTACGTTGGAAATTAAAGTCGATGAACGGACCAAAGAATTAAAAGAGAAGAACACCGAACTGGAAGCAACATTAATTAAATTGAAGGAAACGCAGGACCAACTTATAGTTCAACAAAAACTTGCGTCGCTTGGTGCATTGACGGCAGGCATAGCCCACGAAATTAAAAACCCGCTGAACTTTGTTAATAACTTCGCCAAACTCACAGGCAGCCTGATAGAAGAACTGGATGAAGAAATCGCCAGAGGTAAAGAGAAGGGGGACATCGACTTTGATTATCTGAACGATATATTTAACGATATCCGGACAAATGCATCCAAAATCGCGGAACATGGCTCGCGTGCTGATAATATCGTCAAATCAATGCTTGAGCATTCAAGGACAGAAAAAGGTGAGATGCAAAAGTTTGACCTTAATGCCTTAGTGAATGAAACTATGGCCCTTGCTTATCACGGGATGCGGAACCAAATCGAATCCTTCAACACAAAACTTGATAAGAAATTTCAGTCTGAAACTCTTCAAATTATGGGTATTCCACAGGCTTTGAACCAGGTTTTTATCAACATATTCAATAATGGTTTCTATGCTGTTCATAAGAAACGGGAGCAATTGGGAGAGAGTTTCAGCCCCTGTATAACCGCCTCTACATCCGACCTGGGCGAAAAGGTAGAGATAAGGATCCGGGATAACGGAACCGGCATTCCAAAGGATGTGGTAGATAAAATATTTGAACCTTTTTTTACCACAAAGCCGACCGGAGAGGGCACCGGATTGGGACTTTCTCTGACTTACGATATTATTGTTCAGATGCATAAAGGCGAACTTAATGTGAATACGGAGCCTGGAGAATTTTCAGAATTTGTTATTCTTTTGCCTAAACAGCAATAGGGTATAAGTGATTATAATATCAGCATTTCAAAGCAAAATTGATTATCTTACACTTTATTTTTAAGAATTTTAGGCATTAATTACTTTTGGCAAAGAAATTCTCATTTCTCTCCGCTTTTTTGGGCATTATTTTGATAATGTCCTCCGGTGAATCTCTCGCGCAGACCACTGTAATTGTTACCAAGGATCAGTCGATCCGCGAAATTGCCCGGCAATATCTGGGTGATCCGGATCTTTGGGAAGAGATTCTCAGATCCAATAATCTTGCTTCGCCGGATAAGGTTGTGGAGGGAGTAAAATTAATCATCCCTGTCGAGCAGGTAAAAGCTGTAAACGCTGTCCTGAATGAAGCTATGTCAGCCATACAATCTGCCACTGAAGCAGGAGCAAAAACATTTGCATCTGTCAGAATTAATAAGGCAGTCTCTCTTTACGAGCAAGGTGTAAGCGCAAGGAAACGCGCGCTGTGGAACGAAGCCACGAAATCCGGCAAAGAGGCAAAGGCAATTGCTGCAGAGGCTGAGAAAGAGGCAGTTTCGAAAAGCCAGACAACAACCGATGCTGTTTTAAATTTTATCAAAGGAGTTGTAGAAGGAAAACAGGGTGGGGCTGAACTATGGAAAAACCTCGCTGTCTATTCTAAGCTTCTCGAAGAAGATAAAGTCCGCACTTTGTCAGGCTCTTATGCTGAAATCCTGTTTAAGGATAAGAGCAGAATAAAACTTAATGAGAATTCTCAGGTACTAATCCAGAAAACCCGGGTTGACCTCCTGAAAAATAAAAGCGAAGCGGAGGTAAAACTGGAAAAAGGTGACGCCTTTGCTTATTTAAGCGGCGGTAAGGGAAAAAAGAATTTCAATTTCAACATTCCGGGTGTCAAAACAGATATCAAGTCGAAGTCCTTCTGGGTAAAACGAGAGGAAAAGAAAACCAAGATCGCAAACTACGAAGGTGAAATTCAGGTTCAGTCCAAAACATCTTCTGTTACAATCGCCGAAAACCAGGGATCAACTGTATCTGATAACGGTAGCATAACCGCGCCTAAAAATCTATTACCCGCTCCCAAAATTTTGGCTCCCTCAAATCAACAATCCTTCTTTTCCTCACAGATATCGTTACAGTGGGAAAGTGTGGCAGGTACCGTCAGCTACCTGATTCAAATCTCTAAGGAACAAACCTTTAAGGACCTTTCTTATACCGCCAAATCAAAATTAACTCAAGTTGACGGAATTAAACTTGGCTCAGGCAATTACTTCCTCCGCATAGCTTCTGAAGATAGTGAAGGTTTCATCGGCCCATTCAGCGAATTTGTATTTTTCAATATAAAAATAGACGTGACCCCTCCGTTTATAGCGATAACCTCACCTGCTGACAGTTTTATTTCAAATCAGCCGGAAATTAATTTGTCGGGTTCTGTCGAGAAGGGTTCCGCGTTAAGTATCAACGGAAGCGAATTCAATCTTCCTGCCGCATCTGAGAGTTTCTCGAAGGTAATTCCTCTCCTCGACGGCGCAAATTCTATTAAGGTTGAAGCCAAGGACTCGAGTAACAATACCTCATCAGTCAGTGTTACCGTCTTTTATGAGAATGATCTGAATACCGTTATTAAAATTAATGAACCCGCTGTGACGGGCGAAAGTGAATTAGTATCTGCTGCTAATTCATTCACACTTAAAGGAAATACACGTCCGTTTGCGAAAGTAAACCTTTCGCTGCCGCCCGATAACAGGGTGCTTAGGACGAAATCAGATTCCAACGGTAATTTTGTTTTCAATCTTATTCATATATCATCAGGTCAGGAACTGGTTATACTGGTCGAAACCAGAACAGGTTATAAAAAAGAACAAAAGTATAAATTTGTTCAACATTAATTTTTGAATCAGTCATAAGGATTTTTCTGATGCATTTGAATTTTCAAAGGATGTTGCTCTTTTTCATTTTACTGACACTACAGATTCCGCATTTAGCCCAGGACAGGCTTCTCTACGTTAATTATGGCAACCAGGCCGCACAGCGCGAAGGGGATGATGACTACACTCAGATATTTATACTTAAAATTAAATTCAGCGGATTACAGAAAGCTTATCTGCGGATTTACGATCCGGAATGCGCCGGCAATAATGACATTAAGTTCGAGGATTTTAATTCAGAATTCAGTTTTAGTTTATATGGCGGAGAGGGCATTTTCTCTGATGCGATTAAATCTAATCAACCTGATCCAACCGAGATAGAGATCGGGACGGTTATTAAGACCGGGGTTTATTCCACCGATATTCAGACTGATGATGAATGGATTACATTTGCAGAACTTCAGCCTTCACAGGGGGAGGAAGTTGGCGGTTATCACTATTATAAGCTTGTTGTCAGAGGGAAGTCCGGAAATGATGCAAATCTCTATGATCTTTTTCTCAGTTCAACCTCTATCGATAACCTGAGTTTCGCGGGAAACGAACTTCTTAGTTATTGCCCCACGTTTAATATTCCGGTAAAAGTTCCGGGTGCGATAGCAGCTTTTAAAGTACCCCGGGATGTTCAGTTTCTCGAGATATACGATTATGATCTCTCACTGGCTAAATTAAATTACGTTACTCCTTTCAGGAGCGATTATGTACTTAAACCTTCAGGCGACGGTGTCTGGAATAAGAATGTCGTATTTCCCGATCCAAAAGAATTTGAGAGATATTCAGCTGTGCAGATAGGGAAGGGGAAAGAGAACCCCAACGATGTAACATTTTATATAAAAGACAATAAAGGCGCATTTCAGCCTTTCGTCCTCCCGGTCAAACCTATGCTGAAAAACAGTAAGCCTGTAATATCGAGAAAACACTATCAGCTATCAGATTGTTACACGGTTGTATTTGACGCAAAAGGTTCAACAGACGCGGACGGTGATAACCTTGAATTCCATTGGTACTTCGGTGACGGGACGTCGGAAAAGGGGTTACGGGTACAGCACAAGTACGCGGAACAGCGTCCGTACAATGCGATTTTAATAGTTACTGATAACTCGGGGCAGGTAGAAAACAGCAATTCTGAAAATTTCAATGTCCTCGTGAATGAGCCGCCGGTCGCAAATGCCGGCAATGATATTACGTCTACGCCGACCGAGATAATAAAATTTTCAGGTGAGGCCAGTCTCGACCGTGACGGAAAAATCGATAACTATTTCTGGGAATTCGGAGATAACCGTTCAGCGAGCGGTATGAATGTTACTTACTCTTATTCCCGCCCGGGCATCTACTATCCTGTGCTTCGTGTAGAAGATAATTCCGGCACTCCGTGTAACTTCTCAACTGACACCATAAAAGTATTTATAAACAGTCAGCCCCGTGCTGCTGCCGGCGATGATAAAATTGCCGCCGTTGGAGATGTAATTAGTTTTGACGGTTCTCAAAGTAACGATCTCGATGGTAAGTTGATTGACTATTCGTGGGATTTCGGAGACGGCTCCTCTTCGAAAGGGCGGAATGTTACTCATACCTACGCTAAGCCCGGGATATATAAAGTTATCCTTACGATTACCGACGATGCCGGTGTTTCAAACAGTACAGATAAAGATGAAGTTATTGTAAAAATTAATTTCCCGCCGTTTGCTGACGCGGGGCAGAATGTATCCAGCGCTCAGGATGAAATAATCTATTTTTACGGAGGCAATTCTAAAGACTCTGACGGTTTCATTACACAGTATGATTGGGATTTCGGTGACGGTAATACCGGAACCGGCGAATCTGTTTCGCATCAGTATAAAAAATCCGGAAATTATACGGTGAAGCTCAGAGTTAAGGATAATTCCGGTACACAAGACGCTTACGGAGAAACAGTACTTGATGTAAGGATAAATGCCAAACCTGTCGCTTCGGCAACTCAGGATCTGGTTGAAACTCTCGCTGAATTCAAATTTGACGGAACTTCCTCGTCTGATCCGGATGGTTCTATTATGAACTATTATTGGGATTTTGGCGACGGAAAAACAAGCACTCAGCCTGACCCGACACATTATTATACCCGTCCCGGTATGTATCGTGTAAGACTTAAAGTTACTGATGACACTAAAGAACAGAACAATGAAGCCATCACCGATTTAATCGTTTATGTTAATGCGAAACCGATCGCCGAAGCAGGCAGTGATCAGATCACGATTCCGTTTCAGAGTATCAATTTTTCCGGCGAGAAAAGTACAGATATTGACGGGAAGATCATAAAATACAGATGGGAAATTTCTGACGGAGCCGTTATAGAAGGAATGGAAGCCGCACATCAGTTCAGTAAGCCGGGGATTTATACTGTGCGGTTGATTGTTACCGATGACAGTAATCAGCCTAATGCAATAGATTTTGATGAGTTCACAGTTTTCGTTAACAGTAAACCGGTTGCGAACGCGGGTAAAGATCTTATCGCCGCTTCCGGAGACAATATTACTTTCGACGGCGGCGCCTCGTATGACCTCGACAGCAAGATCGTGGAATTTAACTGGAAATTCAGCGATGGTATGAGCTACAATACTTCTCTGGTAAACCGCTCATTTAATGAAACCGGTATCTACTTCGGTGTGCTTACGATCAGGGATAACAGTAAAGCCGATAACCAGATTTCTTCAGATACGGTTATGATCCGGATTAATGCGCAGCCTGTTGCGAAAGCCGGAAATAACATCAGGGAATGCGCTACAAAGCTGACATTCGATGGCAGTGAATCGGGTGACCCTGACGGTGACCCTCTTGTCTATACGTGGAATTTCGGCGACGGAACACCTTCTGTAAGCGGAGTTAAAGTTATTCACGATTACGGAAAAGCAGGAACTTATCCGGTTATCCTCACAGTTGATGACGGATTGAACCTTAAAAATTCGGTATCCAAAACTTCAATTACTGTTTTTATTAATGAGCCACCTGTAGCAGAAGCCGGAAAAGACCTTAAAGTTTGTGCCGGCGATATAGTCGTCTTTAATGGCGGCGAATCAAAAGATGCAGAAAAAGGTTTGTTAAAATATTTTTGGGATTTTGGTGATGGGACAACCGCTGACGGAATCAATCCGACTAAAATTTACAAAACCGGCGGTTCATACCAGGTAACGCTTCGTGTTCAGGATGATTCTGAACTTCCCTGTAATACGGATGTAGATAATAAAGTAATTACCGTTATCGAATCTCCCGTTGCTTTCGCGGGTTCAGATATGGAAGTTTGCGCGGGTACAGTTGTGAAATTCGACGGATCAAAGTCACGTGACAATGACGGCGTAGTGAACAGTTATCTTTGGGATTTCGGTGACGGTACTACAGGCGGCGGTATGAGCCCCACACACGCATTCGAAAGACCAGGCGTGTATAACGTACTTCTGACAATTACAGGCGATGAACTTGGCGATTGCGATAATACGGATACTGATGAACTGGTCGTTACAGTAAAAGCTGCTCCGGTTGCTAACTTCTCAGCGTCGGCCGCATTTGGCAGAGATCAAAAAGTTACTTTCGATGCCGGTTCTTCTGACGGCGGCGGCGGTTCAATAGTTAATTATAAATGGGATTTCAGGGACGGAAATACCGGAACCGGTGCGGTTGCCGATCATATCTTTACGAAAGAAGGTAAATATTACGTTCAGCTTACTATAACTACTGATTCAAAAACCGAATGCAATGTTGCCTCAATTAATAAATTAATAGAAATTAATGCTCCGCCTGTCATAGTAACCCAAAAATTAATAAATGCCGGTGTAAATGAGCTTGTTGTTTTTGATACTAAGGAATCGCGTGATCCCGATGGTTCTATAGTAGAGTATAATTGGAATTACGGCGACGGTTCAACCGGAACAGGAATGACCTCCAGGCACGCATATAAAAATGCTGGTAAATACACAGCCTCGGTGATATTAAAAGACAACTCGGGACTTGATAACGGAACTGTCGTTTCTGATATTGAAGTGATAGTAAATTCTACTCCGGCAGCTGATTTTATTATTCCTGCCGCGGTTGCTCTTAAGGAGGAATTTGATCTGGATGGTTCAGTCTCCAAAGATGCAGATAATCAAAAATTGATCCTTAACTGGGATTTG
>CAIMOS010000144.1 GCA_903843135.1 uncultured Ignavibacteriales bacterium
ACGCGAGAAGATATTCATAGTATGTACTTCCGTTCAGCCGGACCCGGTTTCCGATACCGGTGGCCGAATACTTCCATATCCCTTTTTTCCGGAGTGTTTTATTAGTCTCATCTCCAAGTATCGTCCTTTCTGTCGCGAACCTGCCGAAAAGCGGATAATCCTTTATAAAAACTTTAAAGTCTTTGGAAATTCTGTCCATTTTACCGGTCTGAAAAACGAGCTGATAGGATGAGTCTGAGGTCTCAAGTTCCCAGATTCTCCCGCCTGTGATCTTAATAATTTCGTTTGAAATAATTTCGTTGATCACGGCCTGAAGCATTTCAAGAACACTTTCGTAGTGCCTGGAAACTATTTTTTCAATTGCTTTATGTAGTCTTCTGTATATCATTGTATTTCATTAAAACTTCTTCCCCCGTTTGTAAATTAAATAATTAAGCGAAGCGCTGGAATAAATCCGGCATTATTTGCGGTGCCCAAATCACATCCGGTCTCTCAATATAATAAGACAGTCGAGCAGCGCCCGGACGTTACTGTATTACTCTGTATAAAAATCAATCATTAGCCTGATTGCATCCACACATACGGGGCAATAATTATCAACAGAAATGGAGTTCATACTGCAGTCAATACGGGGGCGGAAAATATTCTTAGCCACATAACCTCCTCCTTCAAACGCACCCACTTTGTCTTTATACTTCTCTTCTGAGGGCGTAGGAATTGGAGTACTCTCTTTCACAAGGGCTTTCCATTTCTTATTAAAATCAACCAGGGTAGTAAGGTTTGGCTCAAGCGGCTCTGTGTTAATGTCATAAAAGTCTTCGTAGGTCGTCTGACTGTCATAATACTCATCCGCAAGAAATGAAAAGCCGTGGCCGAATTCGTGGACAAACACATACTCTTCGAATCTGTTTTTATTAATACAAACATTGTAGTAATTAAAAATGGATCCGCCGCCATATTTATCACTGTTAACGAGTATATATATCTGATCATAGGGTACGGCTGCGGCCGCATCCCGCACTTTCCAGTAACTTTCAGTCATAAGGTATCTCTCAAGATTCAGACTGTAGTAGCTGCTGTTCAGCGCAGTATTCTTCCAGATATTTTCTGCAGGGATGTCCGCGCCGGCTTCCTCTGACACTGACTCGATAGCGTAAATATTAAATTTATTCCTGTTTTCTTTATAAGGGGTTGAATTAAATAGATATTCTGAAAATCTTTTGCAATCATCCCTGAACTGCGTAATCTGCTCTTTTGTATACCCTTCGGCAAGAATTGCGATGTCAACGCTCTTAGCGGGGTCTCTCTCCCCTGCGATCTTTGTATAAGGAAAAAACCGGGATTTGTCCTTTCTGACAAAATAATTTCCTGGTTCAAAATTGTATTCGAATTTAATTTTCAAATCGTGTTTCCTTGTACGAGCAAAGATTTTTACCGTGACCGGTTGCTTAGGGAATGGTATTGTGACCGTTTCCTCAAATGCCTTTTTAATCACCTTCGCTTCCCCGGTTGTCTGCCATTCACTAAAAAGAGTTGAGTAATTCCTTGAATAGATGACCGATTTAGATTTTTTATCGACAACTTGAACAAGATATTTCCCATAGTTAAAATTGTCAATCAGTTTTGTTTTGGAGCCTCCCCAAAAGGGTTCCTCAGACAATTCCTTAATAACAAACTCTTCATCGGTTAGATTCCCTGAATGGATATAATCAATTCTGAGCACTTTATCAAAAAAATAATCTTCATATTTAGTTTGAGATAGAAGGCTGAGATTAATTACTGCAAAGAAAATAAAAATTAAACGATTCATATTATTTTTCCTTTTCCGGATTTTGGCGGATCACCCTTACCGGATGGGCAAATTGGATTCCGTTAATGGTAAGCAGTTTATAAATATTGGTTCTTAATCTGTTTCCGAGATCAAATGCTGCGCGATAATGATCGACCTTCAAATCCAGCCGTATATCGACCGAAGATTCATTGAGTTTTAATATGAATAATTCCGGAACAGGTTCTTCAGAAATCTCGTCATAATTTTTCAGATGCTCAAAGATCAGCCCCTTTAATGAGTCAAAATCAGATCCATAAGCCAGGCCAAATTCAATTAAAACACGCACCTGAGGATTCGGATACGTCAGATTGACAATTCTGGACTTCACCAATTCATTATTTGGGATAACCATTAGATTTCTATCAAAATCAAGAATCTTTGTGCTTCTTACGCCGATGGAAACAACATCTCCAAAAATATCCGTGCCGACTTTTATTCTGTCTCCTATTCTGAATGGCCTGTCGAGCATAATAATAAATCCTGAGATCATATTTGACAGTGCATCCTGCGCGGCAAGAGCTATTGCCAATGAGCCGAAACCCAGTGAGACAAGCAGCGTACTTACATCAAGATTGAACTTCGCTGACACAATCAGGAACCCTACTATAACAAGAAACAAGACACTTAGTTTCTGAAGTAAAGGAAAGAGGCTGCCCGACAGATCAAGGTTACTTTTCGCATCAACTCTTTCGGAGTACCATCCAATGACAATCTTCGCCAATCTGGTGGCGATAATTACACCAATCAGAACAACGACAACAAACAGTATTTTGTCTGCTATACTTGCCCAATTTGATAAGGAGGGATATTCAGATACAAGGCTTTTCTTGCTGTGGTTAGAGATCAATCCAAATCCACCCCTGAATACGCCCAATGAAAGATACGCACCTGTTAACAGGATTGCGTGAAAACTGGTTTTCTCAAAAACTGCAACAACGTAATCGTCATACCTGGACTTGGTTTTCTTTACGATTGGACGCAGAATCTTGCGTAAAAATAAACTTACCAATTTTGCGGCAAGATAGAAGACAAACAATACGAGCAGGCTGAGTATCAGCAAATAAATAAGGTCCTCTCCGATCAGGGCCCTGGTTTTAGTGAGGATATTTTCCATCAGAAAATCTTTCTGCTTCCTGGTTTGACCACTGGAATATTTTGTTTACAAAGCGGACACTCTTCCGGAGAGTAAGATATGACAGACATTGTCATCGTGGCTTTCTGTTTGACGCCAAAATCAACTTTCCCGTTACTCCGGTCAACAAGATATGCCGCACCTGCAACTACCGCGCCGTTTTTTCTTACGAGATCGATTACTTCCTGAACTGATCCGCCGGTAGTAACGACATCTTCACAAACCAATATCCGTTCTCCCGGGTGTATTTCGAATCCCCGCCTGATTTCAAACCTTTCCTTCTCCCGTTCCGCAAAAAGAAATTGCTTCCCGAGAAGACGCGCCACTTCCCATCCAACCAGAATGCCTCCCATAGCCGGCGCTATCACTTTATCGATATTGTCATCCTTAAAGTAAGCTGCCAGTTCACCGCACAGTTTGGCGGCATAATCAGGGTACTGCAATACTTTTGCGCATTGAAAATACTGGTCGCTGTGCCTGCCAGAAGTTAAAAGGAAATGTCCTTTTAACAGCGCTTCGGCACGAAGGAAATAATCCATTATTTCATTATTTGCAAGAGGCATAAAATATTCAATATGTTAATAATTATTTTATTTTTGAATTAAGTACCGCTTGAATCAATCGGGAATAATAAAAAAAATGCCATATCCCGTCAGGGATACAGCATCGAATCAATTAAAACGTAAACTCACGGTTTTTCTGTATGCTCAGCAGTGGCTGATGCATTTTGCTCTGCTTCATCTTCGATGAAGACCAGTGACTCAGCGCCGTCAGGATGTCTTGCCAAAATACGACTTCCTTCCTTAAACGCGCCCCTTAATATCTCCTCCGCGATAGGATCTTCAATATACTGCTGAATCGCCCGTCTCAAAGGCCTGGCCCCAAACTTAGGATCAAAACCCTTATCGGCAATAAAATTCTTGGCGCTGTCTTCGAGATTAAGCGTCATCTTATTCTCTTTGATGTTTGCAAGTAATTCTTTTACTTCAATGTCAATGATCTTCAGAATATCTTCTTTAGTGAGGCTTCTGAATACAATGGCCTCATCGAGGCGATTAAGAAACTCAGGACTAAACAACCGTTTCATCGCGTCTTCCACAGTATTTTTCATACTCGAATACTGGTCGGTCTCCTGACCCTGGCTGAAGCCAAAGGATCCGATAGTTTTAATATCTCTGGCGCCGATATTCGAAGTCATTATTATAATAGTGTTCTTGAAATCTACCTTCCTTCCGAGACTGTCGGTTAACACGCCTTCATCAAGGACCTGAAGTAAAATTCCGAATATATCGGGGTGTGCCTTTTCTATCTCATCAAAAAGAACAACTGAATAAGGCTTCCTTCTGACTTTTTCTGTTAACTGGCCGCCTTCTTCATATCCTACATAACCCGGAGGCGCTCCGACTAACCTCGATAAAGCAAACTTTTCCATATACTCACTCATATCAATTTTGATAAGAGCATTCTCTGAATCAAAAAGATACTTGGCAAGCACCTTGCAAAGTTCGGTTTTACCCACACCCGTGGGACCCAAGAAAATAAAACTACCGATTGGTTTGTTAGGATTTTTCAGCCCTGCTCTCGCGCGGCGGATCGCACGCGTCAGTTTCAGCACTGCTTCATCCTGTCCGACTATCTTACCTTTCAGGCTTTCTTCCATACTCAATAATTTATCAGACTCTGTCTGCGCAACTCTGTTTACCGGTATACCGGTCATCATCGCAACTACTGTTGCAATATCTTCCTCAGTGACGTCATATACGATATCCTTCGATTTTATTTCCCAATCTTTTTTCGCAGTTTCCAAATCACTCTGGAGTCTTCGTTCTTTATCTCTAAGCCGGGCGGCCTCTTCATAGTCCTGTCTTTTAACTACTGCTGCCTTCTCGTGCTTTATTTTTTCGATTTCTTCTTCCAGCGCAATTATCTCAGGCGGGACCTCAAAATTACCCATATGCACTCGTGAGCCGGCTTCATCAATTACGTCAATGGCCTTATCAGGGAGATGCCGGTCAGTGATATACCTGTTGCTGAGTTTAACTGCGGAATCGATAGCTGATTCAAGGTAACGCACGTGATGATGTTCTTCATACTTGAATTTAATATTCTTAAGAATCTGAATGGTATCGTCATAACTTGGCGGATCAACCATTACCTTTTGAAACCGGCGGTCGAGCGCTCCGTCTGTTTCAATATATTTCCGGTATTCATCCAGTGTGGTTGCCCCGATACACTGTATGTCGCCTCTCGCAAGTGCAGGTTTAAACATATTTGATGCGTCAAGGGAACCGGATGCTCCTCCCGCGCCAACGATCGTATGGAGTTCATCAATGAAGAGAATTATATCCCTGGCTTTTTCGAGTTCATTCATCAGGGCTTTCATACGCTCCTCGAACTGGCCTCGGTATTTTGTACCCGCTACAAGACCTGCCAGGTCAAGAGTAACAACCCTTTTATCCTGCAAAGTACGCGGAACTTTTTTCTGAATTATTCTTATCGCCAATCCTTCGGCTATCGCGGTTTTTCCTACGCCCGGTTCTCCAATGAGCACAGGATTATTCTTCTTCCTGCGGCTAAGGATCTGAGCTACTCTTTCGATCTCTTTTTCTCTGCCGACGACCGGATCCAATTTGTCCTCTATGGCAAGTTTGGTCAAATCCCGGCCAAAATTGTCAAGAACCGGAGTTTTTGTCTTTTCAGTTTTTTTATCCGCAGGCGGAGGCGGTACGTTCCCTCTTACCGGATCAGCAGACTCTTTATTATTAATAAGCGCGTTCAGTTCATTGCGTGCAGCATCGTAGGTAACACCGAATTGCATTAATATCTGAGTGGCAAGATTCTCTTCATCTCTTAAAACCGATAACAGGAGATGCTCCGTCCCGATAACATCAGCTTTATAAATTTTCGCTTCAATCTGAGTGATTTTGAGAACCTTCTCAGCTTGTTTTGTAAGTGGTATGTTTCCTATAGTTAAAGTCCCGCCGGATGTGCGTACGGATTCTTCTACCGATTTTTTAAGCCGGAGTATATCGCAATCGAGGTTCTTCAGAATTCGTACAGCAATTCCCTGTCCCTCGCGGATAATACCTAATAACAGATGTTCAGTTCCAATAAAATCGTGTCCAAGGCGTAACGCTTCTTCTCTGCTCAGTCTGATTACATCTTGTAATCTGTCCGAAAAATTGCCTTCCATTAAAAAATAGTCCTACTTTCTCATAATATTCACAAATGATAGTTTAATTTATTAAAAGCGCTAAAACTAACCAATACGGCTGTTTTTTTGCACTCCCTACCTTTCACTCCTTACTGAACCTTTCTTCGATATCCTTCCGGTGCAACAGGTTGTAAGAACAAAATGGAATACTTTCGTTATCAAGTGTCGCATAATGTATACAGCACTTTTCTACCTTATCACAGTCATAATTCCTGACGTCTATTCCGTGCTCAAATCCAACCAGAAGCACATTTTCTCTGTGAAAGTTCATAATGGCCTCTTCAGCATTTTCGAAATAAAGAGTTTTCAGTATTTCAAACAGTTGTCCGCTTAATTTGATTCCCTCCTTTAGAATTAATTTTGGCAGCAGAAATGCGAACTTCGTTATCAATTCGGCCTTATTCGCCGGATTAAGGGCCCTTACAAATTTTCTAAGTTCTTCAAGATTAATAATCCGGCTCAGGGGAATTAATTCATCATCCTTTTTTACAAGATACACCACCGAAAAACATCCGGGATGAGTTTCGATATTTATCGTTTTTGATGAAGGATTCATACGCTTATATGCATCAAGAAAATCTGTTAACCATACAAGAGGTACGAAGTCATACCTGGATATTTTCCCGTCAAAACCTTTTTCCATCTGCTCAAGGCAATCTGAATTAGTGATCCGGCCGGTCAGCAGTTTTTTATTATTGATATCTCCGACAAATCCTATCGGCTGAAATAATATCCCTTTAATAATCGTAATGTTTTTTGCGGCAAATTTCACAATATCACTTATCTGATGATCGTTCACTCCTTTGATCACGGTAGGGACAAGAACTATTGCAGGATATTTCGCCGGCGAGTTTCTCACATTTTCGATTGCTTCTAATTTCATCGGCAGAAGATTAGTCCCCCTGATCTCCATGTACGGATCTTCCGTAAGCCCGTCAAATTGAAGATAAATTATATCAACGTGGGCCTTGTTCAATTTTTCGTGATACGACTTATCCTGCGCAAGCAATTTTCCGTTGGTGGCAACAATGATAAATGAAAATCCTTTTTTATGAGCGAGGCTGCATATTTCAAAAAAATCTTTTCTTATTGTGGGTTCACCGCCGCTGAAAAGAATAATCGGACAAGGAGGATCAGACTGCCTTAGAGTGTCCATTAGTTGTTCAATCTCAGAAAAAGACGGCTCATACAATGACGGTGAAGACGTACAGCCGGCGAAACAAACGTTGCAGCTGAGATTGCACCGGTTGGTAAGATCAACTATTCCGATTATCGGAGCGGATTTAATATCGTATCCTCTGACCGGAATATTTACGTCACTGAAATCCTTTTTTTCATCTGATCCGTTCAGCGGCTGCTTGGAGTATTCCCGCATAATGTGTTTGTATAAGTTTGCGTCCCCGTAATATATATCTTCATATTCACCGTGACTGGAACAGGATTTTTGCATATATACCTTACCCTCCCTCATTACAAGTTTAGCAGGTATTGTTTTTAAACAGACGGGACAAAGGGATCTGGTAGAAGTTAGAGTTTCCATTTAGACTTAAATAAATTTATGAATCTTCCAGCGTTATAAACTCTTAAGAAAAGAGAGTAGGAAGAGGACTGATCTGGTATAAAACCGACATTAAAATAATATTTAATATAGTTCAGAATTACGGTTTTTCAAAGTTTGGCTCATAGATTAAGAAAAAAATGATCAATGCGTCATAAATTTAGAAAACGCTAACGGGCAAATCTTTGCATATTATTATGTAGAAATTAGTTTTATTTTCCTCTCATAAAAATGGAGATATTATGGATGCACTTGCCGGAGTTTCGGTATTAATAATTTTTTTAATTGTTCTCTTCCTGATTTTGATTTTTTACTATGTTCCGATAGGCCTGTTTATAACGGCTTATTTTTCTGGAATTAAAGTCAGTATTTTCAAAGATCTCGTTGGGATGAGGCTCAGAAAAATTCCTCCTCAGATTATCGTAAGAAGCAAAATCACGGCGTCAAAAGCCGGAATTCCTCTCGAGATCGGGAAACTGGAAGCCCATTACCTTGCAGGAGGAAACGTAGAAAAAGTAGTTAACGCTCTCGTATCGGCTGATAAAGCAAATTTAGGGCTGACTTTTGAACGTGCGACGGCCATAGATCTTGCCGGGCGAGATGTTCTTGAAGCTGTAAGAATGTCGGTTATTCCCAAAGTTGTGGAAACTCCGCTTGTAGCGGCAATGGCAAAAGACGGCATTCAGTTGAAAGCAGTTGCGAGAATTACCGTCAGAGCCAATATCGAAAGATTGGTAGGCGGTGCCGGAGAAGCAACTATCCTCGCGAGGGTCGGAGAAGGAATTGTATCTACAATCGGTTCGAGCGCTAGCCATAAGCAAGTGCTCGAAAACCCGGATTCTATTTCGAAAGTTGTTCTAGCAAAAGGTTTGGACGCGGGAACGGCATTCGAGATATTGTCTATTGATATCGCTGACGTTGATGTAGGAGAAAATATTGGCGCAAAATTGCAGGCTGACCAGGCACAGGCAGATTTGCAGATTGCCCGCGCACGGGCGGAAGAACGCCGTGCTGCGGCAGTGGCTTCAGAACAGGAAATGGTTGCCGAGATTGCAAGACAGAAAGCCAAACTTATTGAAGCTGAGGCTGAAATCCCACGCTCAATCGCGGACGCTTTCCGCCAGGGACACATAGGGGTTATGGATTATTACCAATTAAGAAATGTCCAGGCAGATACCCAGATGCGTGAATCAATCGCAAAACCGGAAGATAAAAAGTTTAAAGATTCCTGATGGATAACATTTTAGATCTTATCATCTTCCTGGTGATTGTATACGGATTCCTTAGTCCGTTCTTCAAAAAGAAAAAGGAGTCTCCCGAATTTCCGGAGGAAAGTACCACAAATCCGGAACCGAAGGAAAGAGTAAGGCAGCAGCGCCATTACTCACAATACAGACAGGATGATGTGCTCTCAGAAATCGAGGGCTTTTTCCGGAAGAGCGAGCCTTCAGAATCCGCTGAAAGCAGAAGATCCCCTTCTGAATCACAGAAGTTTGAGCCGGAAGCGTTAAAGCCTGAAAATTATTCCGGCGAAGACAATTCAAAAAAAAGGGAAACAGAAAAAAGGGTAACAAATGCTGTCCCGGCTCTTTCAGCTGTTTTGAGTTCTGATGTTGCAAAAGTTAAGTTAGAACCGGCAAATGAAGCGGCTATCAGAGTCAGGGCAATGCTCAAAAACCCGGAAACAGTTAAAGATGCGTTAATTTTATCGGAGATTCTGAGAAGGCCAAGAATCAGGTATAGATGAAATTCGAAAAATATAAACTAAAAAATATCAGTGGCGGGAATGAACAAATCGTAATCGCGGACGAGTCCAAATTTACGATTGATTACAAAAACCTGCTGAACCCGGCACAGTATGATGCCGTATGTGCGACAGAGGGAGCATTTCTTATTATCGCCGGAGCAGGCACCGGTAAGACCCGTGCATTAGTTTACCGTGTTGCGCGTTTAATTGAATCAGGTTATGATCCATCTTCAATATTATTGCTTACTTTCACCCGGAAAGCCGCTCGTGAGATGATGAACCGCGCTTCAGTCCTTCTGGATGCACGCTGCGCAAAGATCAATGGCGGCACATTTCATTCTTTCGCGAATGCAACGCTGCGTAAGTACTGCAATCACATTAACTTAAACCCCGGCTTTACAATTCTGGACCAGGGAGACAGTGAAGATGTAATAAATCTGATAAGGGCCCAGTCAGGTTTAGTAACTAAAGACAAAAGGTTCCCGAATAAATCCACCCTCCTGCGTATTTACAGCCTTTCAATCAACACAGGACGAACATTTGAAGATGTTGTCATAACCGAATTTCCTCATTTTTACGCGTATATGAGTGAGATCGGACAGATGTTTAATATGTACATTAACTACAAGCAAAGGAACAGTCTGCTCGATTACGATGATCTTCTTCTCCATCTTTTAAAGTTTCTGACTGACCTTTCCCCTGCTGCCAAAAATTTCCTCAGCGGGATAAAATTCGTGATGGTGGATGAATATCAGGACACAAATAAACTGCAGGGAGAGGTAACCCAGGCATTAACTGCGCTTACAAAAAACATTATGGTTGTCGGGGATGATGCTCAATCAATTTATGCGTTCAGGGGAGCTAACTTCAAGAATATCATAGACTTCCCGAAGTTATTTGAGAATGTTCAGATTATTAAACTTGAAGAAAATTACAGAAGTACTCCCAGCATTCTCGACTTCGCAAATAAAATTTATGAATCCGCTGTTGAGAAATTCGAGAAGAACCTCTTTACTTACAGAAGCGGCGGCGAACTACCCGCGATTGTAGCAACACTTAATGATAACCTTCAGTCAAAATTCATTATCGACCAGGTCCTTGAATTGCGGGAGCAGGGCGTCCCTCTGAAGGAAATGGCAGTGCTTTTCAGATCTTCTTTCTTTTCATTTGACCTTGAGATAGAACTGAACAAAGCCAATATTCCTTTTGTAAAATTCGGCGGTATGAAGTTTGTGGAAACGGCACACATCAAAGACGCTATTGCGTTCCTCAGGATCACATTAAATCCGACGGATATGGTAAGCTGGTACAGGATACTCTTGCTCCACGAAGGTGTCGGTCCTAAAACGGCGCACAGGATTATGGATCTTATCACTACCGGCAAAATAAAAATGTCGGAAAATCCGGAATCAAATTCACTGATTAAGGGAAACGAAAAGATTTTCCCCCTTTTTCAACTTGCATTCAATCTGAATAAGAAATCACTCACTCCCACGGATATGGCTCAGATGGCCCTGGACTATTATATGCCCCTGTTCCATAATAAGTATGATGACTTTAATAAGCGCCGGAAGGACCTTGAAATATTCCTCAACATCACGGAAAATTACCGCGATCTCGAAAATCTCCTGGCCGATATGGCAATTGAGCCTCCGATAGACAGTGTGGTTGATATCGGAGATGAGGACAAACAGGACGAATACCTGACTTTATCAACTATTCACTCCGCTAAAGGGTTAGAATGGCACACTGTATTCATCATTCACGCGATTGACGGGTTCTTCCCGTTCTCTAAAGCTTTTGATTCTCTTGAAAATCTTGAAGAAGAGCGAAGGTTAATGTATGTTGCAGTAACCAGAGCAAAGCAGAACCTCTTTATCTCTTATCCTATGAACATTTATGATCGTGAAGCAGGAACGACTTATTCGAAACCTTCGAGATTTCTGAATAATATTACTTCTACTCAGGCACGGGGTTTGTTACTGGAAGAGTAGCAACAAACCCTTGTTTTAATTTAGAATATCACTTATGAGCCTCTGAGGGCATTCACAATATTCAGGCGGGACGCTCTCACAGATGGTAAAAATCCGCCGATTATCCCCATCACAACAGCGAATATCAATGAGGATACAATAATGGAGGGTGAAAGCGCGAAAGAAAATTCAAGCTCAGAAAAGCTTGCAAAATTCAGTGTTGAGATCTTGAAGAACTGGAGAAGTGAAGAAAGCCCCACTCCGATCAATCCGCCGGCGAACGATATTATTATTGATTCAATTAAAAATGCGGACAGTATACTTCTCCGTTTAAAACCCAGCGCACGCATAGTCCCGATTTCGACAGTGCGGTTCGCGACAGCCGCATACATTGTGATCATCGCTCCGATTGTAGCCCCAAAACTAAAAATAATTGTGATAAAAGTACCCAGGATCCTTATGAACAGCGCAAGGAATTCTGACTGCATTTCAAAAAAGCGGGTCTCAATAAACGGTTCAAACTGTTTCAATCTCCGGTCAGCTTCCATCACTCTTTTGAAGGCAGCATAATTACCTGGATTATCTAATCTGAAAGTCAAAGTTGAAACACTTGTCTCACGGTTGAAGGCGTTTAATAACTGGAGTCCGTCCCCCCACACTTCAGAATCAAATCCGGAACCGTCGGTGCTAAAAATGCCGACTACGCTCCATTGATCACCCTGAAATTTAATTTTACTCCCGATTCCGGCACCTTTAAATCTTTTGGCAATAGATTCACCCACAATTAATTCTCTTACACCAAAACGGAACATCCTCCCCTCTTTTAATTTAACCTGTTGCCTTAGTTCAAACACAGTTTCAGAAACGCCCCTGAGGGTAACATTGCTGAGCCCTCCCGCTTTTTTATCCAAATTTATCACCACTACGGGTTCCGGAGAAATTATCTGCCGCCCCATATTGTCCTTTGCAATAAAAGGTAATGTACGGATCACATTCTGTGTCTCACCATCGAT
>CAIMOS010000145.1 GCA_903843135.1 uncultured Ignavibacteriales bacterium
ATCACAAATGTATGTTTATCATCCACTGTTACGGTACATTGAAGTACATTTCCGGTAAATTTCAATTGACCTTTTAAGTCTTTTTGAATAACACTTTCGCTCGAGCTACTACAGGAAATTAACAATATCGATAATATAGCAAGCAATAAAATATTTTTCATTTTTGATCCCTTCATTTTTCCTGAATATAGTAATTAATAAAATTATCCTTTGGTAATTCACCGCTTTGTAGCGTGCATATCGAAATCTCGGACAAAATATCGCCATCCACAGTTTCGAGTACTTTTAGCCTCGCAATTTGCCTTCCTGGTAGTTCGATAGTTATACCAGTTTGTGGATTGGGTACTTTTTCACCGCGTTTATAAACTGCGAATTCATCACCAATTTTAATACCTTGCTTTGCTCCACCGGAGATGAAGTAGTTACCCTCGCTGTATGAAAGCAGATAAGAGCGCCAGGGTTTATTAGTTAGATTAACGGTTATATTACTAACGAGTTTCGCAATCGCTGCCGATATCACTTTATCATTTAATGTCGCATCATAATCAGCAGTCTCACCGACACCCATTACTGTTCCAACTTCTGAGGTGGCCTCACCAGCCCCTTCCTCGGAATAAACGATTAAACCAGTTTTAACCTCGACTAACCTAATGCTGACTTTTGCGGTAGCCGTCTGCTTTTTAGTTCGGCTAAAAACGCCAACATCACTTGTGGCTTTTCTGCCAAATTCAGTAACTGAGCCGAGGATTAGATAATCAGCCGGGATACCGAGTTCAGTAACTTTCGTTAATTCTTTTTCATTATTTAGGTAAACCAGATCTGATCGTTCAATAAGGAGGAATTTGTTTGTTGAAGCGAGCTTTGCGGAGAAAATGTCCATGGCCTGTTTGCCAAGACGATCGTCATTTTTGTCATAGAAGAAACCCTGGCCATATTTTGTTTCATTCGTGAATCGTGCAATCGCAACTTTTCGTTTTAGGCTGACTTCTTCTTTAATATTTGTGATGGCTACTTTTGGCACACCTTCATCAATAGTGCGGCGTTCAGGGGGTGAAACAGTTTTACAACCTCCGAGGGTAATAAGCATTATGGGAATCCATAACCAGTTATTAGATGCTTCCATTTTTAGACCTTTTCGTATAGTTTTTAATCCACCTATTAAGTTAGGTTTTATTTTACAACAGCTGAAAATAAGAACGTAAACTCTTCTCAAAATTATCTAAAGTTTTTAACAAACGCAAGAATATTTATTCTAAATTCTAAAAACGGATTTCTCCGCATTCATCTAGTCCATAGTCGTTCTCGGTTCAAATTATTTTTTGGCGGTATTGGAGAATCTGTATGAGAGACTCTGAACTTTTGCCACCGTTTTTTTTCTTGAACCCTGTTCTGCAAATAACGGTTAGTCGCTTTTGATTTTTACCATTCTGAACCAACACTATTCGATATTGCTAGATGAAATTAATTCTAATTTAACAGGTTATATATCCACCATTTTCTGATCCCCTACCGAAAAACGAGATACACTTTTTCTGGTATTTTGGAACTATATCCCTCCGTAACAGGTTTAGATTTCAAACAGCAATTAGATCAAGATTCCTTCTTTGATCCCTTTTATTTGCCAATCAGCAAATAAATAGAATGTAAGCCTCGATTATGGGCTAAATTTGACGGTGATTATTTCGGTACTTGATTTGAGGCTAAATAATAGTTAAATTGGAAACAAGAAAAACATAAATCGTTTCCTGCGTAAAGGGTTTAAGCCCTTTCTTTTTGCGAATCCGGAAACGAAATAAACAAATAACGTATACTATGGAATAGAATGAGCGAAGAATTAGAAATACGGTCGCGGATAATCCAGACAGCTTTTGAGATGTTTGAACAGTACGGGTTCAGCAAGTCCACGATGGAGGATATTGCTGAGCATCTTCATATAAGCAAGAAGACCCTTTATAAGCACTTCAGGAATAAGGAGGAAATTCTGAAGGAGGGATTTCACACTTACCGTTGCGATATCGAAAATGCAATCGACTCAATAATCAATGATACTTCACTGGATTTTATTGAGAAGCTCCGGAAACTGATGATGTTTATCGCCGGTAAGGCGAAACATTTTAAGAGTCACTTTATGGAGGATCTGCAGAAGAACCATCACGAAATTTATACGGAGATCCAGGAATTCAGGAGGAAGAATGCCTACGCAAAGATGTCGAAATTAATTTCAGAAGGAACGGAGCAGGGAATCTTCCGGCAGGATATTGATAAGAATATATTAGTTAAAATGTACACGAGTTCGATACAGGCTATCATCAATCCCGACACTCTGGCGCAGCTGCCGCTGTCGGTTGAGGATGCGTTCAAGAATATTATAACTGTCCTTTTTGAGGGTATATACACCGAAAAGGGACGAGAGATTTGTAAAAATGAAAAAATTAATGAAAAAAAGGAAACATACGATGAAGTTATACTATAGTTTTTTTCTTATTCTGCTTGTAACTGCGCCGCTGATTACAACAGTAGCTCAGAACAGGATGGTATTAACTGTTGACCAGGCAGTTGAAACAGGCCTGGCAAATAATAAAGCGCTTAAAATATCCTCTTACGGATTAAAGGGCGCTGAGGCAAAATTAAATGAATCTTCAGCAAGCAGGCTCCCGTCTTTGTCAGTATCGGCTGTATATACAAGGCTGAGCGAAGTTGATCCGTTCAGCATAGTTACGCCTTTCGGCAAATTCGATTTAGCCCCGTCGATACTGAACAGTTATACGACAAAGTTGACTTTGACACAGCCGATTTTTACCGGCTTTAAACTTAAGAGCGCTGTTGAACTTGCTGACCTCGGTTTTCAGAGCGCAAAAGAAGACTATAATAAAAGCAAAGATGAAGTCGTGCTTAACATTAAAAGCGCTTACTGGAATCTTTATAAGGCAAAACAGTTCAAGACTCTGCTTGATGAAAACATTTCACAGATCAAAGCGAGGCTTAAGGACGCCAAAAATCTTTTTGACCAGGGATTGCTGACGAGAAATGATCTTCTAAAACTTGAAGTTCAGCTTTCAGACGTAATGTACCGCAGGGCTGACGCGGAAAATGCAGTTGAGTTGTCGAAGATCGCCCTGAATAACACTATGGGCTTACCACTGGGTACGGAAACTGACATCAGCGAGAAGGCTGATCTGACCGATATGGCTTATCTGAATCTGAATGATCTGATCACAACAGCCTCTGCGAACAGGCCGGAACTTAAAGCCGCAGGGCTGAGAATCAAAGCAGGTGAAACCGGCATCACTATGGCTAAATCGGGTTGGTATCCGCAGGTGGCAGCGGTTGGAAATTATAACTACAGCCGGCCCAATCAGAGGATCTTCCCAACAAAGGATGAATTCAAAGGGACCTGGGATCTGAGTTTATCACTCAGTTATAATTTATGGAACTGGAACGCGACATCCTACCAGACGGAACAGGCGGAAGCACAGCTGGATCAGGCAAGAGACGGCTTTAAGTCAGTTGAGGACCTCATTATTCTGGATGTTACGCAGAGTTACCTTAGCCTTAAGCAGTCAGTAAGCAAAGTTAAAATTTCAGAGCAGGGGGTTGAGCAGGCGCAGGAGAATTACAGGCTGACTTCAGACAGGTTCAAACAGGGGCTGGCGCTAAGCGCGGATGTTATCGACGCTGAAGTTGCTCTCCTGCAGGCAAAAACAAATTATAATAATGCAACCGTTGACTGTATGGTATCACTTGCCAGGCTCAACAGGGCAATCGGTAAATAAAGAGAATTTTATAAATACGAAAAGGATAAATATGAAAAAGATTAAATATTTTGGCGCAGTGGTGATTGTGTTGGTAGGGATTGTTGCTATTCTGATCAGCAATAAATCCAGAATGGAAGCAAAATCAAAAGTAGAGACAAACCTTGTACATTATGTATCGGTAATTAAAGCAGATGTCAGTGAATTAAAATCAAATATGTCTTTCGTCGGTACCTTCACCGCTAGTAAAGATATTATGGTTCTGGCTGAAACACAGGGCCGCGTAATAAAGGTAAATATGGCTGTAGGTGAATATAAATCCGCAGGCAGCATTCTTGCTGAAGTTGATGATGAACTTAAAAAAGCAGCTTTCAAAACAGCAGAGGCGAATTATGAAAAATCCAAAAAAGATTATGAACGTTTCCAGAAGCTGTTCGAACAGAATTCTACAACTGAAACACAAATGGAAAATGCCAGGTTTGCTTATGTAAATGCAGAATCGCAATACATAGTCGCACGCAAGCAGCTTGCGGATACAAAGATTACAACGCCGATTTCGGGCACGGTTACGATGAAGAACATCGAAGTCGGTACGATGCTTCAGAATAACGGACTGGTTGCAAATATAATTGATATCTCAGGACTTAAACTCAAAGTAAATATTGCCGAGAAGGATGTTGTTAAACTCAAAAAAGGCGACAAAGCAAAAGTATATTCGGATGTATATCCGGGTGTGGAATTTACCGGAGCAGTTGAGTCGATCAGCGAAAAAGGGGATGAATCACATACATATCCGGTTGAGATCAAAATTGCAAATAACAGTTCAAAAAGGTTAAAAGCCGGAATGTTCGGCCGGGTCAGTTTCAGCAATATTGGTATGGGTGAAGCGATTGTAATTCCCCGCAGCGCTGTCGTCGGAAGCCTGAGAAACGCATTTGTATATGTAATTGAAAACGGTGTCGCCAAAAAACGGAATATTGTAACGGGCGACGACATTGGAACATCTGTTGCCGTTGTTTCCGGACTGACACGCGGCGAGACAGTAGTTACCGCCGGGCAGAACACGCTTGAAGAAAATGCTGTTGCAGAGATAATTAAGTAAAAGGCCTGAAAATAATGACAATAACAGAATTATCAATAAAACGGCCGTCGCTGATCATAATAATATTTGCGGCGCTGATGGTGCTGGGACTTTTCAGTTATCAGCAGCTTCAGTACGAGTTGCTGCCAAAGTTCAGCGCGCCCATAATAACAGTTATGACCGTGTATCCCGGCGGATCCCCTAATGAAGTCGAGACCGGCGTTTCCAAACCGATTGAAGACGCGCTCTCCGGGATGGACAAGATTTCATCGATAAGATCAACTTCATCAGAAGGAGTATCTTTCGTAATTATCGAACTTACGCAGTCGGCAAAGATAGACGTCTCAATGCAGGATGCTTTAAGGAAGATAAGCGAAGTGACCCCAAAACTTCCTTCCGGAGCGAAAACCCCCGCGGTATCCAAAATTGCGCTGGATGAGATTCCCGTTCTGCGTCTCGGTGCGACGGCAAATCTTCCCACACGGGATTTCTATCAGTACCTGACCGACCAGGTTAAGCCGCAGATCTCGAAGATCGCGGGAGTAGGCCAGATCGTAATGTCGGGCGGAGAGGAGCGGGAAATTAAGATCAATTTAGACCAGGAGAGAATCAAATCTTTCGGGCTGTCTATTCTGCAGGTCACTCAGTCGATTAAAAATTCAAACCTCGATTTTCCAACAGGGAAGATTGAGGATACGGACGGACAGTATATCGTGCGCGTAGCAGGTAAGTTCACCACCCTGGAAATGATCAAAGGACTCGCAATAGGCCAGTCAAGGCAGGGCGGAATTATTTACCTAAGCGATGTAGCTGAAGTTCAGGACGGCATCAAAGACCCGGTAAGTTTCAGCAGGCTCAATCTGAAGCCCACGCTGGCAATCAATATCCAGAAACAGTCTGATGCTAATGCTGTGGAAGTTGCCGGCCTGGTAAAAGAAAAACTGAAAGAACTTGAAGAAGCAAATAAAAACATAAATCTTAAATTCGAAGTCGCGCAGGACGGATCACTTTTTACTATTGACGCAGCAAACGCGGTTAAGTTCGACCTGGCAGTTGCCGTGCTTTTAGTCGGACTCGTTATGCTCCTTTTCCTTCATAGTTTGAGAAACTCGGTGATTGTGCTTGTAGCGGTCCCGGCATCGCTTATCTCGACATTTATTGCAATTTATGTGTTCGGGTTCACGCTCAACCTTATGACTCTGCTTGCATTGTCACTTGTGGTTGGAATCCTTGTGGACGACTCAATAGTAGTCCTTGAGAATATTTACCACTATCTGGAAAAAGGCGTTCACAAAAGGGAAGCAGCGCTTATCGGACGAAATGAGATCGGATTCGCAGCGCTGGCAATAACCCTGGTGGACGTGGCAGTGTTTTTGCCTCTGGGGCTGGTAAGCGGAATCATCGGCAACATTATGAGGCAATTTTCTATTGTGATAGTTGTCTCGACTTTAATGAGCCTTTTCGTTTCCTTTACCATCACTCCGATGCTTGCCTCACGGTTCGGTAAACTCGAAAGGCTAAAACCGACAAACGCGCTGGGCAGATTCGCGATCTGGTTTGAAAATAAATTCCAGTCATTCAGCAATCATTATATTAAATTATTAAAATGGGCGATGAATAACCGGGTTAAGGTTGCAGTTGCAACCGTAATTATGCTTGTGTCATCTTTCGCGTTAATTCCCTCCGGATTCATCGGCACCGAATTCATGACACAGTCTGACCGCGGGGAATTTGCCGTAACTGTGGAACTGCCTCCCGGATCAACACTCGATAACACAAATAAAATATCTCATAAGATTGAGTCGCAAATTGTTCAGATCCCTGAAGTCCAGAAGATTTTCGCGAATATCGGCGTTTCAAACGAAGGTATGCTCGGATCATTCTCCAATAATGTTACCGAGATTAACGTGACGCTCATACCCAGGAGCGAAAGGAAAAGAAGCACAGATGAAGTCGGGAACGCAATTAAGGAAATGGTATCAGCGATACCGGGCGTCAACGTGCGTGTGAATCCGATCGGAATTTTCGGCACCGCTAATATGACGCCTATTCAGATGCTTGTCAGCGGCACTGATATTGATTCAGTAAATGCGGCCGCGAAGGCCCTGCGAGAAATAGTACATAAAATCCCGGGCACCGCAGATGTCAGGTTATCTTCTGAAGAAGGTAAACCGGAGACGAGGGTTATTATTGACAGGGAGAAGTTAAGTAAGCTTGGATTGTCACTTGCGGAGGTCGGTGCAACGCTGCGCGTTGCATTATCCGGTGATGATGATTCTAAATACCGTGACGGCAATAATGAATACAGCATCAGGATACAACTCGACAAATTTGACCGCCTGAGCACACAGAACCTTGCCGGAATGATCTTCACGAACCGAACGGGGCAGGACATAGAACTGCAGCAGTTTGCGACATTACAAAGAACTTCAGGCCCAACAAAGCTGCAGCGTAATGACAGAAATTCTTCCGTAACCTTGTTTTCCCAGGCCGCCGGGAGAGCGAGCGGTTCCATTTCTCAGGACATTGAGAAGGAAATGAAAAAGATGCAATTCCCTGCGGGAGTAAGCGTTAGCTTTTCGGGTGATGTAAAGAACCAGAGAGAGTCTTTTTCGAGCCTTCTGCTGGCATTGATTGCCGCTGTTCTTTTTACATATATGATTATGGTTGCGCTCTATGATTCATTTATCTATCCCTTCATCGTGTTGTTCAGTATTCCTCTCGCGATGATAGGCGCCCTGCTGGCTCTTGCGCTTTTTATGAAGTCGCTGAATATCTTCTCGATCCTCGGAATCATAATGCTGGTGGGCCTCGTAGGGAAGAACGCGATCCTGCTTGTTGACAGGGCCAGCCAGAAGATGATCGAGGGCTCCGGTGTTGTCGATGCGCTGCTTGACGCCGGTAAGATGAGACTGCGCCCAATTATGATGACAACGTTAACTATGATTTTCGGTATGATGCCGATAGCGCTCTCATCAAGTTCCGGCAGCGAGTGGAAATCAGGACTGGCCTGGGCGCTGATCGGCGGACTGACGAGTTCGCTGTTCCTTACGCTTATCGTAGTGCCGCTCGTATATCTTAAAGTTGAAGAACTGCGCGTTTCTATTCCGGAATTCCTCAGAAGAAAATTCGGCAAGCGTGATTCTGATGATGATATCGATTCAGATTTTGAACCGGTACTGGAAAAAGTTAAGGTTGATTAAATCTTTCTGATCTTAATCATTTCAAATCCCGATTGACAACAGTCGGGATTTTTTTGTAGTGCAAATAGAGGAATTTATCCGGGGCGGTAATGGGACACTGATTACACAGATAAATCGGATCTGCACTGATTAATTAAAGTTGGATACTATATGCTTGTGGATTATTCGATGCAGCCTTATGGCCAATCGTAATATACTGGGAGCGTTAAGTCAGCGTGAGATGTGTCATTTGAGTGCTGTTTGAATGGATATGAGTCTGCCGATGGTGCAAACAAAAAAAGGCAGAGGTGCTGTACCTCTGCCTTTTCTCTGAGAAAAAAAGATTTTTAGAACTCTACTTTTTTGTTGTATTTCTTGGCATAATCGAGAACGAGAGCGCTTGCGACGAAGATTGATGAGTAGGTTCCGGAAATAATTCCGATAAACATCGTGAAGGCAAAAGCCCTGATAACATCGCCGCCGAAGATAAGGATTACGATAACGCCGAGTAAGGTTGTACCGCCGGTTAACACCGTTCTGGATGCGGTTTTGTTAACTGCTTCGTTCATAAGCGTTTCAAGGTCCGCGTTCTTATGTATCCTGATTGTTTCCCTGACGCGGTCAAAAACGATAACTGTATCGTTAACGGAATAACCGATAAGCGTCAGGAACGCCGCCACCACCGTAAGGTCGATGTCTAATACCAGTCCGGGAATAACTCCGTAAAGAAGCGCGTACAAACCTAAGGTAAGTAAAACGTCGTGGAAGAGAGCAACAACTGCTCCGGTCGCGAAAAGGAATTTGAACCGGAAGCCAAGGTAAACAAGAATACCGATAAGTGATAATGCGACCGCAACCACAGCGCTTCTTTTTAATTCATTACCGACCTTGGGGCCGACAAGTTCTTCCCGCCTGATCTGGAAGTTATTATCCTTCACCATTGTTTTTAGGTTCTGTTTGATCCAGTCCGCGATACCGATTCTTACAATCATTTCAGTATTGTTAACATCTTCCGATAGAAGTCCTGCCTGGAAACCGTCAACAAAAAGTTTATTGGTAACCAATGAGGCAGTATCAGGATTCTCGAAGGAATAGGTTATCGATTTTTCTGTGGTGGAAGCAACTTTCTTGGGTACACCCGGTAAAATCAGATCGATATTTCTTTCAATTTCCGATTTAACCTTTGGATAA
>CAIMOS010000146.1 GCA_903843135.1 uncultured Ignavibacteriales bacterium
ACAAATTGACTATGACGGTAAATTTGAATACAGCAACGCGGTTGTTCTTAACGATCTGACTCCTTTTGAATTCAGTATCGCACAGAACTATCCGAATCCGTTCAATCCTTCAACCGTACTTAAAGTCACTCTTCCGGCCGAACAGTTTGTAAGCGTTAAAGTTTACAATTCACTCGGACAGTATGTAAGCACTTTGGTTAACGGAATGATCAATGCGGGTGTCCATCAGTTTGAGTTTAATGCTGAAGGCCTCAGCAGCGGCGCGTACTATGCTGTTGTTAACGCAGGCGAGAATACATCGACTATTAAGATGATGCTTAGCAAATAATTCTTCTTTTTCCTGAAATTAAAAAGGGCCATCTTTGAATAAAAGAGGCCCTTTTTAGTTAAGAGTTAAGAATGTAGAGTGAAGAGTTATTATTCAAGAGTCGCACAAATTTTTTAACTCTTAACTTTTCTCTCTTAACTCTCTCTTCCGTTTTTTTTCATAATCTTCGTCCACTCCTCAATTTCCATAATTTCAGATTCGTCGATAAGCATAACGGGGATGTCATCTTCGATCCTGTATTTGCGGCGGGTGTTTTTGTCGGTTGAAATTAGATAATTGCCCTCCAAAACAAGATCGGCTTTAGTTTCGGGGCAGCATAAAATATTTAGAAGTTCTTTTTTTACCATTTTTGCAAATTATTTTTTATTATTTCTCTAATATATAAAAATATAGCGGATGTATTATTTGCGTTAATCTTCTTAATTTTACTAAATAGATTGTAATAATTTCAAAGGAAAGAATATGTCATTACGGCCAAAAGAAATAAAATTTGAAGAAGAAATAAAACTTTTAAACGAGATCTATAACGATATGCTCGAAGCCGTCCACGCCAAACCCGACACCAATAATATTGAGGAACTTAATGTATATCTCGGGAATGTCTACGGAATTCTGAACCGTACCATCTACCGTGTTAAAGACATAAAGAACCAGCTCGAAAAAGATAAACAATATATACACGAAACCTGGAACGCACCGGCGTAGTTCAGGAGACAGTGTCAGTGTCAGTAACAGTGTCAGTTATTAGTGATGTTTGAGGGGGTTGGGGAAGATGAAGTTTGATTGATAAATACCCGGCACGGAAAGTTTTTCCGCGCCGGGTATTATATTTTATGACCAACCTAAATAATTGTTCATTATCAATTATCAATTGTTAATTACTTTTTTTATCCAGCGATCAATCTCATCTGTTAACCTGTAATTGAATTTACTGAAGTACTGTGCCGTAAGGCCTTTGTTCTGAACTTCGAAACTCTGTTTCATATTTCCTGTCAGCAGCATACTGTGGTTCGTTCCGGGAAGAAAAACATACTCCGCTTTGCCGGGATTATATGTATTCACAATATCAACAATCGTTTCGTGCCCGAATGAATCCATTACTTCAAAATCACCTTCGCCGAATATGGAAAGGACATACCCTTTTGTACGGCTCCATACTTCTGTCATATTCAGATCTTCAAGTGACTGCTGGAATCCAAGGCTGCGCGTAAAAAGCATTCCATCCTCGTCCAACTGGAAATCTCTTTCAAGAAGGCGTTTATATTCGGGATTCGCGGTTAGTTGTCCGATGCTTTTCCTTTGTATCAGCATTTCGTAGATAAGGCTGTGATATATCTTCATATCCTTTTCTGCTTCCCTGTAATCCATTCCGAACCCGGGATTCTGTATCCTAAGCATCTTTGTCAGGTATTCAGACCAGGGAAGGTGGTCTGTCCCGTAAACTATAACACCTTTAATATTAGTTTTTTCTGCAATTAACGGGGCAACTATTCCGCCCATTGAATGACCGAATATAAAAGAGTTATTACTATCTGCGAATGAGTATTTTTTAAGGTGTTCAAACGCGGCACCGAATGCTTCAGCTTCCGTCAGGATATCCATCGTAAAGCAGTCGGGAGTATTTATGCAGTCTCCCACTCCGGGCTTTTCCACGCGCATAACGGCGTAACCCATCATTGTCAGAGTATCTGTAAGTTGTTTATATGGATGAAGCGCGCTGAGGCCGTCAATAGTTGTGCAGGTGTAGCCTTGTATCAGCAGAATGCACGGGCGTTTTACGCTGCCAAAAGGTTTCGTTGTAAGAGAGCGAAGCCAACCGCCGCGGAAAGGTATCTTGTCATAAACAACTTCAAACTTATCTGACTTCTCGAATGGTTTAGCGGCAACCTTGCCTTTCACAACTTCCATTTTACCGCCGCGGTGAAGAGTGAATGTGATATTGTCTCCTTCGCGAAGTTTTCTCGCGGCTTTTTGTAACGCGTTGGAACCGGATATCCGGACTTCGTTGATATTCATTACAATATCACCTGTCATCACACCGCATTTCTCAGCCGTAGCTCCGGGGACAATTCTGGCGGCGATCATTCCTGATTTTTCTTTTAATCCGGTCGCCTGCATTACGGAGTCGGTCAGAGGTATCAACTGAACGCCCAATGTTCCTGAACGCTTCATTTCTTGTGGGACAGAAACAGAGGTGATAAAAATAAGAAGTGAACAAACCGTACTGAGTCTTAATGATTTCATTATTGCGCCATCCATTAAATGATGAAATTGATCAATTAAACACTTTAATTCGGCCTAATCCTGCGGGCTTCGTAAAATCTTTCCCATCTTTCTTCCTTTTGCCAGTTCATCCACCAACTTATCCAGATAACGGACTTTTTGTGTCAATGGATTTTCGATTTCTTCAACGCGGTATCCGCAGATTACCCCTGTTATAAGGTTTGCGTTAGGGTTTAGTGTGGCCTTATTAAATAAATTTTCGAAAGATATATTCTCCTTCAAAAGATTTTGCAGTTTCTCATTATCGATTCCGGTCAGCCACTCAATGACCTGATGCAATTCCTCTTTTGTCCTCCCTTTCTTTTCCACCTTTGCCAGATACATAGGATAAACCGACGAGAATGACATTTTCGCAATGCGTTCATCTTGTGTGTTCATATTGTTCTCAACTTTATTTCAATAGACTCCATCACCATACAATAATTTATGAATCCTGATAATCAAATATAAATATTATCCCAATCATTAGCCGGTGTGTTATATATAAAACTTATCGTCCTCCCACGCAGCCGGATTATTTCTAATATATTCACTGATCATAATATATGATTTTTCATTTCTAATTATGTGTTCATAGTAATTTCTTTGCCACACTTCGGTATTTGTATTTTTCTGCCGGGCTAATTTCGTAACACCTATCTTGAATCCGCGGACGATGGAACCGATTGTTCTCGATGGCGAACGGAACGGTGCGGCGGGCGTGTTTTCGTCAATTTTTTGAAAATGCATGGGCGTGAATTCGTGCGAAATATTATTGGACGGATCGTGTTGATCGATATGTGACGGCCGTGGGTTATTATGTGGGGGCGAAAAATTTTTCGCCCCA
>CAIMOS010000147.1 GCA_903843135.1 uncultured Ignavibacteriales bacterium
ACGTCCTTAATAACTCCGCTTATAACCGAATTGTTAGCCTGCAGATCATTAATATTTGAAGTTGCTGTTAAAGCTGAAGTGGTAAGGGTGACGCTGTTTATCATTGCAGACCGGAAACCCGTTTTGGTTGCTTTTACCGTATAAGTGCCTGTGTTTAAACCGGCAACCTCATACGCGCCGGAAGCATTCGTCTCAGCGTTGAAAGTCTGTCCGGACGCAGAACTAATCAGCACACTTGCTCCTTCAACAGCGGTGACGCCGGAAGTAACGGTACCCTGAATTTTACCTGTCAGTTTTAGCATTGTTACGTTCAGGATCCTGGACTGTCCGTCAGATACTGCGTATCCTGTGATCGTGGTATCCTTAAATCCCGCTTTGGTCAAACTGACAGTGTAAGTTGATCCGATTAATCTTTGGGCTGTAAATAAACCTGTGCTGCCGGTTAATACCGTTGTTCCGCCGGCGCTGCTCGTAAGATTCAGAACTGCATCACTGACTGTCCCGCCCGCTGAAGAACTTACGGTCCCTGTCACGATTGCAAAGTTTTCATTAAGCGTAAAGTTAATATTAGTGAGTGACTGACCGAGAGCTAATGTTGAAGCAAGGCTGTCACGAGTATGTCCAGGTTTCGAAACAAGTAATTTATAATTTCCTGCCGGGGCGCCAAGGG
Source organism: uncultured Ignavibacteriales bacterium (assembly GCA_903843135.1). Classification (GTDB taxonomy): domain Bacteria; phylum Bacteroidota; class Ignavibacteria; order Ignavibacteriales; family Ignavibacteriaceae; genus JABWCL01. The sequence goes on from CAIMOS010000147.1 coordinate 671, forward strand.
TATATTCACCGTTGAAGTTTGAAGCGGCGCTGTCAACCGTTACGCGGGTCACTGCATTAATCAGTTTTACAGAAGTACCCGATAAAACCTGCTGCAGGTTGTTGAATACTTTACCGCTTATACTTGCAGGCAATGCTGTTAACTGGAAGTTAGCCACAGTTGAGCTTGCAACAGTGAGGTTGCCACGGTCGCTTGTAACAGTTGAATAACCCTGTTTCGAAACAACAACGGTGTAAGCGTGACCGGCCTCAACGGTAATTGAGTAACCGCCGCTCACATTGGTGATTGTCGAACTCTGTACAGAAGGGTCGTTCGTTCTTCTTATAAGCACCTGTGCTGCCGAGAGCGGCTGCCCGCCGGAAGTAACAACGCCGTTAACAGCCGCTGTATTCTGAACAAGGCTGAAGTTATTATTAGCGCTGACCTGGCCCGGACCAATATTGATCGTATCCGCGGCACTGGAGATGAATCCGGATTTTGATGCCGATTTGACCCATCTGCCGGCCTGTACACTAAGTGTGTATAAACCGTTGTTATCGGAATTAACCGATACGGTGGATGTACCGTTCGTTGCGGTGACAACGGCATTTGCCAGGGGCTGTCCCAGACTGGTAACGCTGCCGGACATTACACCGGCATTTGCAGCCATCTGGAAATTGATTCCGCTGAGCGCCTGCCCCGGGTTTAAGTTAACAGTTACTGACTGCGGCGTTACATATCCGGTCTTGGTAACTGAAATGGTATGGGAACCAGAGGGTAAACTTAAAGTATATGTTCCTGAACTGAGGGTAGTGGTTGTAGCGGTGTTCTGTACTTTAACGACTGCTCCGCCGATCAGGTTGCCGTTTGGTTCGCTGATAACACCCGAAACCGAGCTTGGGTTCGGGTTAAGCGTAAAGTCAACTCCGGAAATTGTCTGGGCCACGGTTAAGGTCAGTTGTGTTGAGTTATTAACAGAATAACCTGATTGTTCCGCTGTGATGGTGAAAGAACCATTTTTCAGGCTCAGAGAATATTGTCCGTTGGAACCTGTAGTGGCTGTTGATACTGTACCGGTCGTGGGAGTTGCCTTGACAGTCGCCCCCTGAACCGGAACAGTGCTTGTCTGTCCCGTTGAGGAAACTACGGACCTGTAAACAAATCCTGTTACCTGGTTTGCTCTGGGAACTAAAGTGAAGTTCTGGTTTTGCAGATTGTCTCCGGTAGCAAGGCTAATTGTTCTTGCAGACGGACTGACAAAACCTGTTTTATTAACTTCCACAACCCACTGTCCTGAGGAAAGTGTAAATGTGTAGTTGCCTTCGCCGTCAGTCGCGATCTGCTGAACAATGCTGCCTTTCGTGGCTTTAATCGTTGCAAGCTGAACGGCCGCATTTTCATCATTAAGAACTTTTCCTGAGATGGACGCGTTATCGGCTGTTAAACGCAGGGGATTACTGATAATTACCTGTCCCGTATCAACATTGAGATTAAAAGGCGTCGATGCAATATATCCTGCCTTATTGGCGGTAACATTATAAGAACCCTTTGGGAGGTTAATACTAAAATCACCTGAATTTGCTGAGGCAACTGTTTTAACGCTTCCGTTAAGGTTGTTTGTAAAGGAAACATTTGCGCTGCTGATAAAATTGTTTGCCTGATCCCTAACGGACCCGGAGACCGTTGAGGGCAGTGGCTTCAGTACGAGAGTTAAATTATTAACCGCACCCGCTGTGAGAGAAACTGTTATCGTGGAATCATAATAACCGGTTTTCCTTCCCGTGATCTGATAGATGTCTACAGGAATTGAGTCGGAAAGGCTTGTGCTGTTCGAAACGATATACGGCGTAAAAGGCGAATAACCGCCGGTAGTAGAGTTAATGATTATATCGTAATTAAGCAGATTTGTATTATCAAGCGCCGATCGTGCTTCAATCCTGAATTTTGCTGTCGCGACCTGGTAGTCGAAAGTACGGGTTAAACTCGCGTTACCTGAACCTGTTGAGGAATTCGGAATTACGAACCAGGCGTATTTGCCGCGGAGAAGATTAGTCCTGGCAGGGAAATCAATAAGATTGTTTGTAGTGTTCCCGTTCCAGATAGGAACATCTATCTGCTGGTTACTTCCCGCAAATTGCGTGACGCGGTTGAAAAGGAAAACCGTGTAACTGTTTGCGTTCGCAACGCGGTCCCACTGAAAACGGATCGTCTGAGACCCCGAGAAAACAGCTGCATCGGCGGGCGCCGTGAGAACAGGCGCCTGTATACTTGTGCTTGCCTGGTAAATAAAACTTACAATACCTCCGAAAACATTGCTTGCGTATGCAACATTATTGGGGTCATAAACATTTAAAATTGTGTAATAGTAATCCTCTCCGGGAATCAGCGGAATGGCAGATTGCGTAAATGGAGACGCCGCGCTTATCTGGCCGTAAACCGCAGAATTCGAGGTTGTCACATAGTCCCAGACTATATTAGCGCCCTGAACAGTTACATTTCCCAAAGAATCAGTTCTTACCTGGAACGGGGTAGTAGACACAATGATCCAGTATGCAGGCACACCGGGGATTGAGCTCCATTGGAATGTTGGTGTTGATGTGGTGATGTTTCCTCGGGGCGCTGAGGCGTTGGGAGCAGCCGAGGATTCGATAATGAACTGTATCTCGTTGGAATAGTCAATACCCGAAACGGATCCGGCGTTATTTTGAATGGCGCTCAGAGTGTTTTGAGTGGAATTCGTTATGAGCCCGTAATAGCGCCCTGTACTCAAGTTAAGGGGGGAGACATTTGCCTTGAAGGCTTTTCTTTTGCCCGGCGTTGGGATGGATGCAAGGGTATATATGCCTGAGGCTGTACCCAGTTTTAGATTGGCAGATGCACCCATTGTCTTGTTCCACTCAAGGATAATGCTGTCAGAGGGGCTGTAAAACAACTTTAATGATGGCAGGGCTTTACCCGGCGTATACCCTTTTGGGGGCTGAGTGATGAATGTTTGTGCCGGCAGTAAGACGTTAATTATAAAGAGAAGAGAAACAATTTTTTTAAGGAAGAACTGATAACGTTGAGTTTGCATAGACCTTCGTTTTCCTAAAATAATTATAAAAATTGCTGATTTTAGTTCCGGAATCGCGACCGTCATTTTGATTGAATTCAAAATACAATAGTAACAACTAAAAATAGAGATTGTTGATACCTAAAGCAATAAAAATTATTTAAATCTATGAAAATCCTGATTTGGTAATACTTGTCTTATCAGGATGCAGGACGGCGCAAACCGGGAGAATATTTGATATTTACCCCGTGATTAATTATCTTATCCGGTTACTAAAAAATTCTTAACAATTCAGGAGACCCTGTTATGCGGTTCTTCATAATCATTCCGGTTATACTTCTGTCTTTCGAATTATCAGCTCAAAACGTGAAAGTTTCTGACTACAAAGTTCCGGTAAGCGAGGCGCGTAACCTGAGATTAACCGGCAACTGGGACTGGACCCAGGACGGTGATACGGTGTTGTCAAACAATGCCAACGGCACGCTCGTCTTCAGGCAGTTCTATGCATCACTCCCGCTGGCCTGGTCGTTCGATGTTGATGCTGACGGAAGCAGAACATTAAAAAGAGATACAACTTCAACTTTTATATACAATCATAATATAAACGTCAGGGCAAGTTTCCGGAAATATATCTGGGACAATGCCGACTGGTTCGGCACCACCACCATTAACGCTCAGCACCAGAATGTTTATCAGCAGGTTAAATCGGATCTGTCCATCGGCTACGGATACGGAAGGTATATCAATGCCACCGCGTTAGCCAAATCGGTGCGTATCGAGGGGCATCTGCTCGAGGATAAAATACTTGAGGAAAATCTTCCGGGCGAAACGCTTATAGCTATTGCGAATATAATCGAGCGCGAAGGGGAATATAAGATTATATACGGTGACACTTATGAGACATACTGGTTTAATGATATTGAAAGAGAAATAAAGAAAGCCGGATTTGAGTATGAAGTCGGAAAAACCGCGCTGGCTGTGTTAAGAATGAGGCAGGTGCTTTTCGGCATCAATGAAAGGGTCAATGACAGGTACTACGGATGGCTATTGTCTGCCGGTTTTCTTCAGCCCCTTTCCACCGAAAAACGTTCTACGAAAGTCGGAAACCCCAATCTGAAGTTTGACGGCAGGTATTCCTATCCTATAAGCTGGGAACTGCAGCTTAATACAACATTGGAGGTTTTTACTCCTATCGACTCCTCATTCTTTAAAAAAGTCGAAACACGCGCGGGGGTCGATTTTATTTACGAACTTGGAAGCAGGATCAACTTTGTTGCCGGATACAGGTTCAGTATGGATAAGCCAATTGAAGGGGAAGTTAGCAAGTCTCACAATCTCAACGCGTCATTCTGGTATTACCTGGAAAATAATATTTATCTCACAGTAAATTCAAGTTTATCCAAACAGGGCGATCAGCCCACTCTGTTAAAAAGTTCAATGGGACTGCAGTATAACCTGTTCTGATTTTATCGCGGGGCAGTTTCACAAATCTGCTCCGCGGATCTTCAATTATAAGTTAATCGATTTCTAACCTTTAATCACCGCTAACGGAGAAAGTTCCACCAATATCTCGACCAGATCTTCCTGATTTGCCATCACAATGTTAATATCCTTATAAGCGCCGGGGGCCTCATCCAGGCCGCCTTTACTGCGGAGAGCGTGAATAACTCCCATCCCGTCAAGTTTCTGTTTCTCCTCATTAAACGAAAGTGTTTTGATTGCCTGATTTCTTCCCAGTTTTCTCCCCGCCCCGTGCGAGCAGGATGTAAAACTTTCTTTATTCCCTTTGCCGCGGACAATAAAACTTTTACTCCCCTGTGAACCGGGTATAATTCCGGTCTCACCTTCGCGCGCACTGGTCGCTCCTTTACGGTGGATGACCACATTCCGTCCGAAGTGCTTTTCTACCGCGGCATAATTGTGCGGAATATTGATCAGTTCATCGTAATCAATTTTTTCATTTATGATTTTATCAAAAGCATTCTTAATCTGTCCGATCATTACTTTGCGGTTGGACAGAGCAAATGCCACACAGTAATTCATTTCACTGATATATTTTTCGGCTTCGGGGGAATCAATAGGAAGATACGCCAATTGCCACTCCTTCGGAACCGCGGATTTCCATTTTTCATTCAGTTGTATTGCAAGTTTATTATAATATTCAGCCGCTCTGTAACCGATGTTCCGGCTTCCTGAATGTACCATCATCCAGATGAAACCCTCTTTGTCTTTTTGAATTTCAATAAAATGATTTCCGCCGCCGAGAGTACCGATCTGCGTAAGCGCATTTTCGTATTCCTCATCAACAATAGTGGTTCCTTCCGTACTCAGCGAAGGCATAAGATCATCCGGCTGTTTTCGCTGGTGATGTTTCATACCGACGGGAATCAGTTCACGGACAGAACTCATTATCTTTCTGAGTGTTTCCGTCTCAATATTTCTAAGAGAAGTTTTGACCGCGCACATCCCGCAGCCGATATCCACGCCCACGGCATTCGGGATGATGTAATCCTGAGATGCAAAAACCCCGCCGATAGGCATTCCGAATCCGACGTGGCTGTCGGGCATAATCGAAACGTGCCTGTACGCGAACGGAAGGTTCGCAAGGTTCTTTGCCTGTCTCAGGGTGTCGTTATCGATATCATCCAGCCAGAGTTTTATCGGAATTTTCTCGGTTGTAATAACTTTTTTCATTTTATCTTTATGAATGAGATTTTTACCGGCTAGCGCTGCAATTCTGAAAATATTAACTATACATTTTAAAAGTAGGCATAAAGATGATTCTTGACATACTAAAAAATTCCGGACAATATTCAAATCTCCATAAATTGTTCCCGGACGCTTTTGCGTTCCTTAACGAAAAGGATATGAAATTACCGGAACCCGGCAAATATGAAATACTCGGCGATGATCTTTTTGCTTTGGTTTCCGAGGGACCGGGGAAGAAAGCATCTGAAGCAAAGCCTGAAGCGCACCGGAAGTATATAGATATTCAATATCTTGTCAGCGGCAGCGAACTGATCGGGTGGTCTCCTATAACCGTGTGTAATAATATCTTCTCGGGTTATGATGAAGGAAAGGATATAATTTTTTTTAATGATGTGCCGGAGCAGATGATTAAAATGTCGCCCGGATCGTTCGTGATTTTATTCCCCGGCGACGCCCACGCACCGATGATTTCGGAAGGCATCATCAGGAAAGTAGTCCTTAAAGTAAAATTGTAATCTAATGTTTAACAAAACCATAATTTTATTTGCGGCCCTTTTATCCTTTGCCGTTGGTGCATACGCACAGGAAGATGAATTATTCAACCGCCTCCCCGGGAAATGGGAGATGCGGGAAGGGAAGTCGGTAATTATCGAGAAGTGGGAGATTGTCTCCCAATCGAAAATGGCCGGATCAAGTTTTAGGATTAGGGGTAATGATACAACTCTCCTGGAAACAATAAGTATTGAAAGGATAAAGGAGAAACTTAATTACATCCCCGTGGTAAAAGGGCAAAACAAAAATAAGCAGGTTCGCTTCATATTGCACCCGAAAATGAAAAACGGGTATGTATTTGAAAACCGGAAACATAATTTCCCGCAGAGAATTATTTATCGCTTTATCACGGATGATTCTCTTCACGCGAGGATCGAGGGAAAGGATAAACGGAAATACAAGTTCAGGGATTATTATTACAAACGGCTGCAATGATCGGAGATATTTTTGAAGAAAGACAGACGGCCTGATTATGAAATATATTTTTAAAACAAATCTATTATGAACCACATACCCGAAGAATTTAATACATTTCTTGGCCCGAAGGCTGAGAATGCCGAACTGCTTTTATCACTTCTGAAAAAAGTGCTTGACACTCAAACCGGCTGGCGGAAAAGCGCTTATCCGGATGATCCGGGATTGTACCCGGCCAAGGAAACTACTATCAGCAAACTTGAAACGGAGCTAGATAAATTCCTTGAGCGGAGCAAAAAGAATTATCCCTACTTCCATCCGAGGTATATGGCGCAGATGCTGAAAGACCCTTCGCTGCCGACTGTATTGGGTATGCTCACTTTTGTTCTCTCCAATCCGAATAATCACGCGTACGAAGGCGGACCGGTTACTACCGAAATGGAAATGGAAGTAACTGAAATGCTTCTGAAAATGTGCGGATACAAAGAAGGATGGGGTCACCTCGCGAGCGGCGGGTCACTCGCAAATATGGAGGCGCTCTGGGCAGCGAGAGATTTTTACAAGCAAGGCAAAGTATACTTTTCCGAGGTTTCACATTACTCGTGGAAAAGGATCTGCACAATCCTTCGGATTGACGAATTTGAAGAGATTCCCGTTGACCGGAATTTCAGAATGGACCTTAATAAACTAGAAGAAGATCTGAAAAAGCACAGGGCAATGTTTGTGATGGCTAACTGCGGCTCCACGGGAGCAGGCAGTATTGATGACCTTGAGGCGATTATCAGCCTTAAAGACAAATACGGATTCCACCTGCATATAGACGCGGCGTACGGCGGATTTTTCCGGACATTATTAATCGATGAGGCCGGAAATAATATAAATAATGCTGAAGCCACGCCGCTCACTGAGTATTCCTTCCGCCAGCTTAGAGCTATTGAACATTCGGATTCAGTTACGATCGATCCGCATAAACAGGGGCTTATATCGTACGGCGCGGGCGCTGTGCTGTATAAAGATGAAAATCTGAGAAGCGGAATTTCCAATACCGCCCCCTACACATATCATAAAACCGATAAACCGAATATCGGGATGTTCAGCCTGGAAGGGAGCCGTCCCGGGGCAATGGCAGCGGCCTGTTATCTTACTTACAAAGTTCTGCCTCTGAACAGCAGCGGCGCAGGAGGGATAATCGGGAACAGTATCGCGGCATCGCGAAAGCTGTACGAATTGATTTCCGGGAGCAGCAAGTATAAGAACCTGTGTTATCCGGATATTGATATCAATTGTTTTTATAAAACAGGAGCGGGTACCGATTTTGAGGATATTAATAACGCGACGCTGAATGTGTATTCACAACTGAGTGTTGAAGCGGAAAACCCGGATTTTATTTTATCAAAATTCATTCTGCCGGCTTCGATCGGCAGCAGGCTTTTACCTGAGTTTACAAACAAGACAAATGCGAATTTCAATGCGCTGAGGGCGGTATTGATGAAGCATTGGTACACTATGAATGATTTTTATTATTTGCGGAAACTTGTTGAAAAACTGGAGGAGATTTAGTCCGTCCAGCAGAACGCAGATGGCACAGATCAGGGTGATCTTCGCTGATCAGTTCAGTATTATGCGGCTTCTCACTTGCCTGATCTGTAGCGGATAACTTCAGCTTTTTCGATTGTTATCATCCCGCCCGATTTTGATTTCTCAAAGAGGTCTTCGACAGTTTTCGTGAATCCCCTGATCTTCTCTTCGGAGTCTACAATCTCAATTACAAGCGGCAGGTCCGTCGATATTTCAAAGAGCTTTGAAGTATGCACTTTTGAGTCCGCGCCGAATCCCATTATACCTCTGGTAACTGTCGCGCCGGAAAGCCCCTGCTTCTTTGCTTCAAAAACTATTGTTTCATAAAGGGGCTGGTGTCCGGTCTTGTCAGATTCACCGATAAATATCCGAAGAAGTTTTGCGTCCGGGTTGTTTTCCATAATCAAAATGCCTTTGTGATAAATATTCCCGTAAAGGTTGCGATCAAACCGAGCATTACGCTGGAGAGAACGTAAACCGAGGCGGTCCAGAACTGGCCGTCGCGCAAAAGGCTGACAGTTTCATTTGAGAACGCGGAGAAAGTTGTGAAGCCGCCGAGTATCCCGGTAGCTATGAATAATCTCCATTCCTGGGGGATATTAATTCTTTCACTTAATCCGAAAAGAAAACCGATAAGCAGGCACCCGGTTAAATTAACCGTTAATGTACCGAAGGGGAACGCGGTTGAAGATTTGCCCTGCACGAATTGTGAAAGCAGGTAACGGAGCGAACCTCCGACAAAACTTCCTGTACCAACTAATAATGCTAATTTCATAATACAAATGATTCCTGAGAAGAAGCAGCCGCTTTATTAAGAGTAACGGTAAATTTGCTGCCTTTACCTTCTTCGGATTCGAGGGAGATTTTCGCGTTATTGAGCTTTAACATATCTTTGATGATAATGAGTCCGAATCCGGTGCCCGGCTCCTTTTCAGTGCCTTCGGAGGAAGTAACCATATCATCGTTTGAAAATTTTTCCATTTTACTCTTCGTAAATCCAACACCATTGTCTTTTACGAAAAATGATACCGTGCCGTTCTCAACCTCGCTTCCCAGTTCGACAGTTGATCCGGGAAAGCTGAATTTTATCGCGTTGTGTATTAAGTTCTGAAAAATGGAAGTCATTGAAGTCAGATCCGCTTCAACTTTAAGATCCGGATCAGTATTATTTACAATACTGATGTTTTTATTCAATGCTGCCTGCTTAACGCGTTCTATTGAAGCATCAATAAATGATCTCGATTCAAGCGGCGTGATTTCAACCGGTGTTTTCCCTAACTGAATACCCAGCCATTCAAGCATTTCCAGCATAAGAGTATTAACCTTTGTGGAAAGATCTAAAACATAACGGTTGAAGTTTAATTTTTCTTCTGCGGAAATGTCATCGCTCTCTTTCACCAGAATTTCCGCACAGGCAACCAGAGAATGCAAAGGATTCTTAATGTCGTGGACGAAAACAGAATAAAACTTGTCCCTGGATTTATTCGACTGCTGCAGTTTACGCAGCATTTCCTCTATCGCGGTTTTCTGTTTTTCAATTTCCGTATGCTGCTGCGAAATCCTCTCATTCCGTTCACCGAGATCCCGGTTAAGTTTTTTGGCCCTTCTGTAATTAAAGAAGAGTACGGCGAGCAGTCCTGAGACAAGAATAACAACCAGTGCCATAAAATAATTTCTCTGTTCGGCGGACTGTTTCTTTTCTGTCTCCTTTTCAAGTTCAAGCTGATTAAGCCTCAACTGGGTTTCCTTATCATACGTATTTACATATAAAAGGAGATCGAAGAGCCTGTTTTTAACTGCCGATTCGTTTTCCCGTTCCACCAGCGTCAGCATTTTGTTTGAGAACCTGAGTGCATTTAGATAATCACCGGTTGAAGCGTAATGGCCCGAAAGCAGCCGGTAGGCTTCTTTAATCATCTTTGTATTATCAACCTTCTTTGCGTATTCCAGCCCCTGATTGAGGTACTTTACGTATTCCAGGCTCCGCCCTAATCCTTTATAAGCCATCGCCATATTAATAGTAATCCTGGCGTTAAGGTTGTTTTCCTTTAACGTTACCCGGTTCTTTTCAAGCGCAAGAATATAATATCGTATAGCACCGTCATATTCTTTCTTTTCATAAGCGAAGAGACCGGCTTTCTGATAAAATTCAATGGGGATCTCCATATCGCCGGGATAAGGGAAGTTGAGTGAATCCATCAGCGGAAGAGAAATTCCAAGCAGTTCGTCCCCTCCGGCAAAATCCCTCTTCTCGCGTTTGACGTCAAGGAGATAACCGTAAGAGTGAAGTACGAGGGTATTGGAGTTCTTCGTCTTGCGGATGCTGAGGCCTTCATTAAAATATTTTTCGGCAAGGTCAAAGTTTCCGGTTTTTAATTCACACAGCCCGATGTTATTGAAGGCAACGGACCTTCCCATCTTGAAAAAATCGCCGGTAAATACTTCAAGGGACTTCTCATAAAACGTTATCGCTTCTTTGTAAAGCCCCTGCTGGTAGTGGCTGTTGCCGATGTCGATAAGCAGATAGCCGGTCAGATTTGAATCGCCGCTGGTTTTTGCGATCGGGTAGGCGCGGAGGTAAAATTCTATTGCCGGTACAAAATTATTTTTCTTGAAGTATATGGCGCCAATCCTTCCAAGCATTGCCGCTTCCACTCTTTTATCCCCCTGCGCCTCAGCCAGGAATACCCCTTTTATTGCAATTTTGATTGCAGAATCAGGATTTATGGCCTCGAGTTTAAGTACCATCTCTTCAACTTTATCAAGCTGGATCCGGTAATCTGCGTCAGCCAGCGATTGGGACGACTGGCCCGATAAAAGGCAGCTGATCAGAAGAAAGGAAAAAATTATTTTATGTAAAATTCTGAACACTTCGGTTGATTGTCTTTTCTGTTTTAGAGACGGATTTATCTTAATATTTCTGCTTTATCTTATAATACTAAATTCATTACTTAAAATAAAACAAAAAAATGCCTTTTTGAAAGGGGATTTTAACGCTGGCGCCGGCAGCATTTACCAGCTTACGGGAGGAAGCAGGGAGATTTTTGTGAAAATTCTGAAAAGCGAAAGTGAAAGCCCCCTTCGAGATCGG
>CAIMOS010000148.1 GCA_903843135.1 uncultured Ignavibacteriales bacterium
CAAAATCGATAGTTATTATTTCTCCATAATTTTTTTCAATAATCATCTCTCGCAAAGACGCGGAGGCGCAAAGCATTTTTTCATCTGTGAAGATCAGTTCTGATCTGCGCCATCAGTGTTCCATTTCAACCACTCAAAATCGATAGTTATTATTTCTCCATAATTTTTTTCAATAATTATCTCTCGCAAAGACGCGGAGGCGCAAAGCATTTTTTCATCTGTGAAGATCAGTTCTGATCTGCGCCATCAGTGTTCCATTCCGACCCCGCAAAAACGAACGTTATTATTTTCCGCTAAATTTTTATGATAATCACCCCTCAACACTTAATTTACATAATTGATTTTACAATAATATAATTCATAATTATTAATTTTTAATTAAATAGATGACCGCAATAGAAATCATCCGCAAAAAGAGAAACCGCAGCGTTCTCACCAACGAAGAAATAAGCTTCATCGTAAACAATTACACCGCCGGCAAAATACCCGATTACCAGTTCGCTGCTTTCCTGATGGCGGTTTACCTGAACGGAATGGATAAAGCGGAAACCTCCGCCCTCACAAACACTATGCTGTACAGCGGCAAAGTAATCGATCTCTCGGACATCAAAGGTTTTAAGGTTGACAAGCACTCCACGGGCGGAGTCGGAGATAAGACTTCTTTAATCCTCGCGCCGCTTGTTGCGCTTGCGGGACTGAATGTCCCAATGATTTCCGGCCGCGCTCTCGGGCACACCGGCGGTACGCTGGACAAACTGGAGTCAATACCGGGCTTCAACGTAAATCTGAATCTCCGTCAGTATAAATCAGTAATTAAAAAACACGGATGCGTAATGATCGGACAGACCCCCGACATCGCGCCGGCTGATAAAGTAATTTATGCTCTCCGTGATGTCACCTCCACCGTTGAATCGATTCCACTGATCACCGCGAGCATAATGAGCAAAAAACTCGCGGAGGGAATCGACGGGCTTGTGCTTGATGTAAAAACCGGCAGCGGCGCATTTATGAAAAAATATGAAGACGCAAAAGCGCTCGCGGATTCGATGTTTAACACAGCAGTCAGTTTTAATAAAAAAGCCGCGGTTCTTATAACCTCTATGAACCAGCCGCTCGGAACACATATCGGCAATCTGCTTGAAGTGAAGGAATCGGTTGAATCGCTTAGCGGAGCGGATATCCCGGACCTTAATTATGTGACATTTATGCTCGCGGGCGCGATGCTGTATCTTGGCGGTAAGGCAGAAAGCATTGAAGAGGGTTATGAGATAATTAAATCCCTTACCGGCGACAAGGCCGTAAAAAAGTTCGCGGAGATGGTTAAATCTCAGGGCGGCGATGCAAATTATATTACAAACTTAAAATCGCACCCGAAAGCCAAACATATTGTTGATGTAAGAGCCGGTGAATCAGGATATGTAAAATCCATAGATACTTTTTCTATCGGTATCGCTTCAAATTCACTTGGTGCGGGAAGACTGACAAAAGAAGATAAAGTTGATCCGCTTGCGGGAATTCTATTTTATCCCAAGATCGGAGATTATGTTGCATCGGGACAGGTGATCGCGCAGCTTCATACTAATAATAAGAAGGCCTTAGATTATGCGTCCGGGATGGTGTCCGGTTCACTGACTTGCGGCAGCGCAAAAGTCAGGAAGGATAAACTAATTGTAAGTAAAAGTTTTTCTGCTTAATTACGGGTCCTGAACAAGCCTTTCGAAATGCAGTACCACTGCGCTGTTAAGGTTATTACAGTACTGTTCCTCAAGAGGTTCCGTATTCATAAATCCGTTTTTCTCGAGCACGCGGATTGAGGCAATATTATTCTCAAAAACATTTGCTGTTACACTTTTTACCTTAACAGTATTTATCAGGAAAGACACAATCAGCGCGACGGCTTCTGTGGCGATCCCCTTTCCCCAACTCGCCTTTGCTAACCAGTATCCGATCTCTGCGATTTCCTTATTGCCGTCGGGAAATCGGCCGCCAATTACTCCCGCAAGCTTACCCGTCGCCATTTCTTCTATCCCGAAGTGATAGGATTCTTCGTTGAGGCCTTCTTTTGTTACGGTGTTAATAAATTCGTAGGCGTGTTCAATATTGTAAGGATCGGGTAACTGGCGGAGCTGCCTCCTGACTTCCGGATTTGTGACATTCTGAAAAAGAAAATCCGCATCTTCATCGATTAGCGGCCGGAGAATTATACTTTTACCGGTAATTATATTTAGCATACTCAAATTAAGTTAATTCCCGACTGATTTGAAAGGATGTAATTGCTCCCATTGTTGTTTAAGCAATATCAACAGATGCAAAAATATCTCAAAATCACTCCTGAATCCTGAAAGGATGGCATTATTATAACAGATAAAATTCCCCCGGAATCAAACCCTGAAAGGGTGACTTTATCCCTCACTCCATCAAGGAGTTATGCCACTCCTTCGGAGTTCTGAACCCAAGGGATGATAAAGATTAAAATAATTTTATCCCTACGGGATTTTTCTGACTAAACTGAGATAAATTTAATTATTCCGCATTTTGGTCCAAGTGACTTTCAATTGAACTGAAAGCTATCCTCACAGACTGATGCTCTGATTAATTACAGCAATAGAAATTACACCGTGAAGCCATATATTAGGGAAATAATTAAACGGTTTTATGCGCGCCTTTTTATTTTTAATATTATTCACGGCATCCTCTTTTGCCCAGTCCGGATTCCAGCGGTTTATCAGCTATGTTAATTCAATCTCTGATGTATCTGTGAAGTCTGCAAAAATCGACAGCTTTATGCTCGCGCATCAGTCAACCGGATTTCCGGTGATTGAAGGCGATACCGCGAATTTTATTTACCGGGGAAGCGCATCAGCAGTTTCCGTCGCCGGCGATTTTAACGGCTGGAGCTCATCCGCCTCCGTGATGAATAAGTTAACGTCAACCAACTTCTTTTATTATTCGCGGAAGTTTGAACTCAACGCAAGATTAGATTACAAATTTGTAACCAACGGCAGCAACTGGATACTTGATCCTCTTAATCCCCGGATATGCTCAGGGGGATTCGGGCCGAACTCTGAACTTGCAATGCCGCTTTATGTTCAGCCTCAGGAAATTGTCTATAACTCAGCTATACCTCACGGAACTATAATCACACGCAGTATAACAAGCACATTCACTTCTTCCGCTTTTCAGCTTAAGATATATCTTCCGCCCGGATATGATTCGCTAAGTACGAAACGGTATCCGTCGGTATATTTCCAGGACGGTTATGAATACATCGATCTTGCTTCTTCAGTTAATGTCCTCGATAACCTGATCGCTGCGGGAGCTATTGAACCCGTAATCGGAGTTTTTGTTAAACCAAATAACAGGAATGAAGAGTACGCGGGCGCAACAAGGAACGCATACAAAAATTTCTTTGTTAATGAACTGGCGCCCCTTATTGATGCATTATATAAAACCGCAGCTTCTCCTGACAGAAGGCTGGTTTTAGGCGATTCGTACGGCGGGAACATTTCCGCTTATATTGTTTATTATCATCCCGATGTATTCGGTAACTGCGGGATCCATTCGGGCGCGTTTCAGCCGAACGGGTATGAAGTTTATAATCTGTTTATTAATAACCCGGCGCTCAATGTAAAGTTTGTCAGTATATGGGGAACTTACGAATCGCTTTTTACGAATATGAGGAACTTCCGCGATAACCTGACAAATAAAGGATATTACTTTAAGTGGATGGAACTGCCGGAGGGGCACAGCTGGGGATTATGGCGCGCGACCCTTGATTATATATTAATTAATATATTCCCCGCTGTTACGGATGTGAATGAAAACCGTAAGGAAAAAGATCAAAGCGATATTATATTGCAGAATTATCCGAATCCATTTATGGCGAGCACTCAAATCAGGTACCAAATATCAGGGAGCAGGAATCAGAGGGCAGAGTGCAGGGTGCTCTTAAAAGTATATGATGTTCTCGGGAATGAAGTTGCAACACTTGCGGATGGAAATAAACTTCCGGGTATGTATGAAAGCACTTTCCCGGATACAAGGACAGGGCAAGCCCTGTCACTGCGGAGCGGGGTTTATTTTATTTCACTTACTTTTGACGAACAAAGAATCACAAAACCAATTTTATTAATCAGATGAGTTATATGGAAACTAACGGCTTCAAATATTCTGTTTCAGTTAATCCCGCTACGGGAGAAGAAATCGGTCGCACAAGAGAAAATACGGTTGAAGAATTAAATCAGGCAGTCCGCAACGCTGCCGCGGCGCAGCCCGGGTGGGCGGCCCTGGGATTCAGCGAGAGAAAAAAACGGCTGCTGAAGATCCGTGATTACATCACCGACAATGCGGACAGAATTTCTCATACGGTTTCCGCTAACTCCGGCAAGACGCTTATGGACGCGATGAGCACAGAAGTTCTTAACGCGACTATGGCAATTAACTACTATGCCAAGAACGGAAGTAAAGTTCTGAAACGCAAGCGTATGAAAGGCGGGAATATTCTCACCGTCAACAAAGTATCATTCGTGGAACACGTTCCTTACGGCGTTATCGGCATCATCAGTCCCTGGAATTATCCGTTCGCGATCCCCTTTCACGAAGTTGCAATGGCGTTGATAGCGGGAAACGCAGTCGTATTAAAGGTGGCTTCAAATACTCTCGAGGTAGGCAAGATTATTAAGGAGTGTGTGGACGCCGGCGGCCTTCCGGAAAATGTTTTCACTATTATGAATCTGCCGGGAAGCATTGCAGGGGATGCATTCATTGAATCGGGAATTAACAAATTATTCTTCACCGGCTCTGTGGCTGTAGGCAAACAGCTGATGAAAAAGGCTTCGGAAAAACTTTTGCCGATTTCGCTCGAACTTGGCGGCAACGATGCGATGATTGTATGCGGTGACGCGGATATACACCGGACAGTCGGAGGCGCGCTTTGGGGCGGGCTTTCGAACACCGGCCAATCGTGCGCGGGAGTTGAACGCATTTATGTTCAGTCTTCAATCTATAACGAGTTTATGTCAGAGCTGAAGGAGAGGGCATCTAAATTAAGATTCGGACTCCCGGGCGATATCAATGCTGAGATGGGATCGGTTACAACGCAGAAACAGCTTAACACGATCAAAGAACACGTTGAGGACGCGGTTAAAAAGGGGGGTAAAGTATTTTCTGTTGAGCCACCCGCTTCTTATAAGGGCTTCTATCACCCGATTGTAATTATTGAGGATATCACAGAAGATATGATAACCGTCCGAGAAGAGACTTTCGGACCTGTGCTGGCAATCAGCAAATTCGATAAAATTGATAAAGCGATTATGATGGTCAACAGTTCCGATCTGGGCCTTACCGCTTCTGTCTGGTCAACAAACCGCAAAAAAGCAAAACAGATCGCTTCGAAACTTGAGGCCGGCGCGATCACAATTAATGACCACCTTATGAGCCACGGACTTGCCGAAACTCCCTGGGGCGGATTTAAGAATTCCGGTTTCGGAAGGACACACAGTTATCTGGGCCTTCTTTCAATGACCCAGCCGCGCGTGATAATCGACGACATCCTTCCCGGCGTAAAGAAAGATATGTGGTGGCATCCCTACGATCAGGGTGTCTACGACGGACTGAAAGGCGCGCTCGAGGTGCTCTATTCAACTAAGCTAGATAAGAAAGTGAACGCCTCTTTCAAACTGGTAAAAACTTTTCTGAGAAGTTTCAGGAAAAATTAATTACCCCTTTGAAAAACAAATTTTTAATTAAATTTTCGCTCCCGATTAACCGGGGGATCTTTTACCCCCGAAAGCAGTTAATCTTAATAAAAACGGACTCATAAATACTTGCTACAGATGGAATTTATTCAATACCTTATTGATTTTATTATTCATATTGATGATCATCTAAACGAGATAATCATGCAGTATGGGGCATTTACAAACGCGATACTTTTCGCTATCATTTTCGCCGAAACGGGACTGGTTTTCACTCCCTTCCTCCCGGGCGATTCGCTTCTCTTCGCGGCAGGTGCTTTTGCCGCAAGGGGCTCGCTCGATCCGCACTTTCTTTTTCTGATTCTCTCCATCGCTGCTATTGTCGGCGATACTGTTAATTACTGGATCGGACATTACCTGGGGCACAAACTCTTTGAGCGGTACCCGAATGTACTCAAAAAAGAATATATAGACAGAACGCACAACTTTTATGAAAAATACGGCGGCAAAACAATTATTATCGCGCGGTTTGTACCGATTGTGCGCACATTCGCTCCCTTTGTCGCGGGCATAGGGGCAATGACCTATACGAAGTTCATTACTTATAACGTAGTCGGCGGAATTGTGTGGGTGGGTATATTTATTTACGGCGGATATTTTTTCGGTAATCTCCCATTTGTGCAGAATAATTTTTCGATCGTAATATTGGCAATTATATTACTTTCTGTCTTACCCGGTGTAATTGAATACCTGCGCCACCGTAAAGAAGCAACTGAAAATACCTGATTAATAAAAATGCTGCCCCGGTGTCTCCGGGGCGGCCGTATCAGTCACACTACACCGTTACCCTCATCATTTACAATAACGACATTTGTCGTTATTTAACAAACAGCATTTTTTTGGCGGCCCTGAATTCACCCGCCCTTATTTCGTAAATATATGTGCCGCTCGCAAGCCGCGATGCGTTAAAATTATATCGATAGCTGCCTGCGGATTTTTCTTCATTCACCAATACGGCCACTTCACTTCCCAAAGCATCATACACCCTGAGCGAGACAAACCCGCTGACCGGTAATTGGTAGTTGATAACTGTTTCGGGATTGAAAGGGTTGGGGTAATTCTGAAAAAGCTGATAGTTACCCGGCAGTGCTGCACCGCTGCTTTTGATTTCCGTATAAATATTTCCTCTTACAACAGGCGATATTGTTCCCCCGAGATTCGCAATGTAGTCCAAAACCACCCTGAACTCGACCGCGTTTGTATCTACAACCGGGTCAACAATGTCCACGCCAAATCCGCCCAGCGCCGCGACTAAAAACTCATTTGCCGTAACGGTATAAACAGCGCCGGTATCTAACGGCAGCCCGTTGACATAAACCTCCCGCACTCTGCTGAATGGAGGTGACTGCGGATCAAATTTATAAATCAGCCCACTGACCTGAGGAAGTAATTCATCGTTTAATTCTATCCCCTGCAGTCCGATTTCAAGCCCTTTGAATAACTCCGTCCCTTTCAATTTAAGAGTAACCAGCCTGTACCCGAGATAATCCGTTTCGTTCATTCCGTATCCTATCATCCTGAAAATGTCCGCGGGTACGAGCCTCCCCTGGTATAACGGCTGCGCTGTTGATCCGCCAACCTGTATCGCGATCTGAGTGCCGGTCTTCCAGCGGTAAGCATCGGTTACAAGATTCCCGACCGGTGTATCGAATTTTTTCCCGATAACCGTAAGGGATTCTGCTGCTTCAGAAAAATAATCCGTGGCTGTTCCTGTCTGCTGAGAAAAGAATGGTATACCCCAGGTACCTTCGATTTCTGTGATCAGATTATCGACAATGTCCTTCACTTCAGGGGCTTCAGGGACATCGTTATCTAAGTTTACAACGCCGTAACTGAGTTTGGAAACCTGGCTGCCTGTTACGATCAGCTTAAGTTTTCCTATGTTCTGATAGTTCGATCCCGCCTGGACGATAAAAGTTGTTTTGTTGGTGACGGGATTCTGTATTTCAACCGGGGCCTCAGTCAGGAGATGATCGTGGCTGCTTATAATTACATCTATTCCGGGTATTGCAGCCGCGAGCCCCATATCATAATAGATTCCAAGATGGGAAAGACAGATTACGATCTTACATCCGTCATTTTTCAGAAACGCAGCTGTTTCCGCCGCGCGCGCCGCAAAGCCGGTATCTATCACGACCGGCGCCGGAATTGAAAATATGTTAGCGTCAGGTGTTGTCAGCCCGAATATTCCGATCTTTGCTGAACCTATTGTTTTTATTGTATATGGTTTAATATATGCGTTCAACGACGGCACTGCATCGAGTATAAGATTGGATGATACCAAAGGAAATTGAACGTAGCCCGAATCGAGCGCCGTAAGCAGATTTAGCGGCCCAATATCGAATTCGTGGTTCCCGACCCCCATCGCGTCGAAGCCGAGAGCGTTCATAATTCTCATCTCCGCCGCGCCGAAATATTTATTAAAGAATATATCTCCCACGAAGAGGTCACCGCCGTGCAATGTTAATACATTGGATTCGGTCATCCTGGTCATACCGATAATTGTTGCGGCCCGTGCAATACCGCCGCGGGTACCTTTAAGGTCCTCACCCCTGGGGCCAAGCGGCGCCAGAGTAGAATGCGTATCATTTATGTGCAGAATCGTTATCGTGTCCGTCTGGCAATATGCCGCCAGAGAAAAAGCCGCCAACAGAATGAAAGCCAAATTTTTCATTTTACGCTCCTTAATTATGTTTATGTTATTTGTTATTACTTCTGATTTGTTTTGTCAATTGCATATCCAAAAATCAGAGATACCCTTAGCCCTTCCGGGTTTGTGGCCACAGCCAGATTCAGGGGTATGCTGACTCCGCCGTACTGGAAACTCTGACCGACCGCCATAACAAGTGCCGGCGAGAGGCCTTTATCCGTCAGCACGATATTCGGACCCATACCAAACTCAAATCCTTCAGGAAATCTTATGCCGAAAGCGAGAGTGGCAGCAGGAATCAGGGTTGCGTACTCTACTCCGCCGGCAAGCGGGACAAACTGGATAACAAACGAAGGGCCGACAGTTTCCGGTACAACCTGGTACTCAAAGTGCCATCCGAACTGGCTGACAAGCGCGCCGATTCCGTTTTTATCCATCCTGTTCTTAAGGTCGCCTTTCGCGTGAAGAAAAGTAATCCCCAGTCTGGGTCCGCCGAGGTTGCGGCTTATAAATTTTGGAGGGGGCTGATTCTGAATAATCTGCGGCTTTGCATCAGGCGCAAGCAGAAGCGCTGTAAAAACAGCAGCGAAGAAAATTTTTATTGTAGTGTTCATGACCTTGTCCTTTTTGATTAATGACTGGGTCAAAACTAATTCATCGTAAACTTCGATTTGTCACGGAATTGTCATTAGATTGTAAAATGAAAGGGGGGTGAAAAACAACAATTAGCTGTTATTCAATATTCGGTTGAGTGCCTCGAAGGGTCAGGGATTAAGTTGCCTTAATAATTTCTGATATACCTCCACACCCCAAAATTAAGAACTCTTAACTTTTAACTCTTCACTTTTAACTTTTAATTCCGAATCGCTTTTCTAACAAAACCGTCCGCTTTCACCAGCCGCTCTTTCGCTTCTTCGGCGGAAACTCCGGCTTTAATCATAACCAGTGCGGTTTTAACGTGTCCGCCTGCTTTGGTAAGGTAATCAGCGGCTTCTTCGTAACTGATTCCGGTGATTGTCATAACGATGCGCTTAGATCTTTCCACTAATTTTTTGTTTGTCATCTGCAGATCGATCATCATATTCTCATACACCTTACCGAGTCGCACCATCGACGCGGTCGTGAGCATATTGCATACCAGTTTCTGAGCCGTGCCGCTTTTCATTCGCGTCGAACCCATTATTACTTCGGGCCCGACATACGGACACACCGCGATGTCAACTTCTTTGATATCGAATTTATCGCGGGGATTTGTAGTGATATACAAAGTTGACGCGCCGAGTTCTTTTGCTTTTTTAACCGCGCCTACAACGTACGGAGTGCGCCTGCTCGCGGCAATTCCGCAAACAACATCTTTCTCATTTACTCCCGCTTCAATAACATCCTTCGCGCCGTTCTCTTCGTGATCCTCAGCACCCTCCTGCGCGCGGAACATAGCCGCTTTTCCGCCGGCGATGTATCCTTCGAGCATTCCGAAAGGCGTACCGAATGTCGGCG
>CAIMOS010000149.1 GCA_903843135.1 uncultured Ignavibacteriales bacterium
GACAGTCCGCGGCTTATACTGGTGAGTACTGTTAAACTGCGCCGGTCGGATTACTAATCCGAGTTACGGAGGGCAAGGACAGTCTGCGGCTTATACTGGTGAGTACTGTTAAACTGCGCCGGTCGGATTGCTAATCCGAGTTACGGAAGGGCAAGGACAGTCCGCGGCTTATAGTAGTGAGTACTGTTAAACTGTGCCGGTCGGATTGCTAATCCGAGTTACGTGGGAGAGTTTGATGAGGCTCATCGGGCTGGAGTCGCGGCGGAGTTGAATCTAAAAAATTATCTTTGTTGCTTGTTCTAACGCTTCCGGCTTGCCAATATCAATCCACTCATCCCCCGAATGATCATACCCTTTAATTAACTGTTTGCCGGCAATATTGAGATACAGGTCTACCATTGAGAAAACTGCTTCATCCGGGAAGAAATTAAAAAGCGCCGGATGGATGACGTGAATTCCGGAAAATGCGAGTGGAGTTAATGGTTTGTTGTGCTGCCGTTCGATCCGCTCCTCTTCTGATCTGACATTTCTCCAGCCGCATAAAATATTACTGCTGTCAAACAAAAAGTAACGCGATGTTTCCCTTTTCCTCACCGCGAGCGTGGCGATGGCGTCAGAATTTATATGAGTATCATACATCCGCTTCAGATCGATATTTGAAATGATATCGCCGTTGTATAGAATAAACGGTTTGCCGTCGTCAAAGAACCAGGAGGCCTTTTTTAATCCGCCGCCGGTATCGAGAAGGAGATCAGATTCATCGGAGAATTCAATCCGGATGCCGAATGAATTATTTGCATTTACAAAATCGATAACCTGTTCCGCAAGGTGATGTACGTTAATGACTATTTCAGTAACGCCCGACTGCTTCAGACGGCTGATAACAAACTCAAGTATCGGCCTGCCGTTAACTTTCAGCAGAGGTTTTGGCGTAGTGTCTGTCAGAGGTTTTAACCGCGTGCCGAGCCCCGCGGCAAATATCATAGCTTTCATTGCCGTGAAAGGATCTCTTCCTGCGCGATATGGTGCAGGTCAACAACTATGTCGTCCCTGTTCTTAAAATGTTTTGCGAGCCGTTCGGCAAAGTAAACCGAGCGGTGCTGCCCGCCGGTGCACCCGAAATTTACCATCAGGTCAGTGAACCTTCTTTTCAGGTAAACATCAACCGACTGCTCGACGATCGAGACGACATTTTTGAAGAATGCTTCGGTGTCCTCCTGTGATTCAAGGAATTTTATTATTTCCGTGTCCTTGCCCGTAAGCAGCCGGTATTCATCATATCTCCCGGGATTGTGTACCGCGCGGCAGTCGAATACAAATCCTCCGCCGTTGCCTGATTTATCGTTAGGCAGGCCCTTGCGGTATGAAAAGCTGTTTACGGAAAGCTTCAGGTGATAAGTGAATTTTGTTTCAGCGCTGTATTTCTTCAGTTCTTTTGAGTGTACAAGTTTTGAAAGGACATCAAGCAAAGCAGGGATTTTAACCGGAAGGGCAATATTATTAAGCAGCCACTCAAGGTTCGCGACTGCGAAAGGGATGCTTTTTAAAAAATGTTCCTTCTTCTCATAAAAGCCCCTGAAACCGTAAGCGCCCATTGCCTGCATTATTCTTATAAGAACATAGCCGTAGAAAAGATCGATAAATGATTTTTCGTTTACCGGATGATAATTTTTCAGTACAGAGATATAATACAGAAGCAGTTCTCTCCGGATATTCTGAGGAATATCGGCTTTGGCATCATAGAGGAGTGAGGCGAGATCGTACTGCAGCGCGCCTTTCCGGCCGCCCTGGTAATCAATGAAATAAGGTTCGCCGTCGACAAGCATAATATTGCGCGACTGGAAATCGCGGTAGAGGAAAAAGTCGCAGTTGGTTTTTAACAGGTAATCGCAAAAGGCCTGGAAATCAGCTTCAAGCGCCTGCTCATCGAAAGGTATTTTGGCAAGTTTCAGGAAATAGTATTTGAAATAGTTAAGGTCCCACATCATCGACTGCCGGTCGAAGGCGGCGCGGGGATAGCAGACAGAGTAATCAATTCCCGCCGCGGCACGCACCTGGAACAGCGGGAGTTTATCAAGGACTTTTTTGTAAGTGCCGACCAGGTCTTCCGTGAATTCGCCGCTCTTTCTTTTTTCGGAGAGGTGCGCGAACAATGTAGTATCGCCAAGGTCCTCAAGCAGGTAAACATCGTTATCCCGGTCTTCCGCAAGGATGGCAGGGACATTCAGCCCGACCGACTTAAAATGGTTTGTGAACGAGATGAAGGCGGTATTTTCCTTCTTGTCGCTGTTATAAACTCCGAGCGCTGTTTTATTCTGCGACTTTATCCTGTAGTACTCGCGGTAGGAGCCTGACTGCGGCAGCGCGGTGATGCCTGCCGGTTTTTCGCCGGACCAGCTGTGAAACAATCCGGTTAATAATTGCTCTTTATCTATTGCCATCTTTCAGATAATTATGTTGTTTTTCAAAACACTAAGTTAACTAACACAGGGTAATTGATAAAAGAAAAAGCGTTAATTTACGGATGCAAAAATCAACCACTTTCAGAGAACAATGAACGATACTTATAAACCTCTCTCCTGCAGCCTGTATGACAGGCTCGAAACGCTCTCCACACTCGCGAAGAAATGTGAAATTAGCTTTATCGGGCCGGACGGAGAGAATCTTACCAGTATTGGAAAG
The DNA here is from genome assembly GCA_903843135.1 of uncultured Ignavibacteriales bacterium. Lineage (GTDB taxonomy): Bacteria > Bacteroidota > Ignavibacteria > Ignavibacteriales > Ignavibacteriaceae > JABWCL01. Next base: position 2,683 of record CAIMOS010000149.1, read on the forward strand.
ATAGTTGATTTGCGCGCGGTAAAAGGGGAGGAGTTTTTGTTCCTTGAGGACGGCACAAAAATCAGGCTGGATAAGATAATCTCAACAGACGGACAAAGCTTCATCGCGCCGGGCTGCTGAAACCGGAGTCTCTATCTTTAACAACAAAACGGAATTAAAAATTTTACGCTATGATTAAGACCACCAGAATAGACGGCTTGCAGCTGATCGGTAATCTTCCCGGACTCCTCTCAAATGCTCCGGATACTTTAACAAATATAGCCGCCAAAAACAAAGGCGTTCTGAGGGTCGGGTTCAGTAAGGACTATTTCCTTTTTCTGACTCATCCGGACCAGTACAAGTATGTACTGAAGACCAACAGCGCCAATTACCCGCGGGGAAAATCGGCAGCCGACCTGAAACCGATCCTGGGAAATGGTATTTTTATCTCTGAGGATGATGACTGGAAAAGGCAGAGGCATTACCTGGCGCCTGCTTTCCACACGAAATTTTTTGAGGATTTTTACCCCATCGTTCTTGATGAAGTCGAAAGATTTTCCGTTCTGCTCGCCGCAAGCGCTGCCGCGGGAAACAGGCTTAACTATTCGTTTGAACTGAAAAAACTCGCGGCACGGATATCTTTCAGGACTATGTTTGTTAATGATGTCAATCTGCTTAACGATGATCTGCTTCACGCGCTTGATGAGATTTACGAGAACGCTTCTTTTTATAAGCACTCAATGCGTCAGGCATTTAAGTTATTATTCAGGCGCGAAGATGCTTTCGGATACGGGAGCGGAGTGAAACCCGCATTCGAAATGATCGACAAAACCGCGTGGAGAATTTTTGAAAGATGCGAATCCGGCGAAAGCACGCCGATGGAATTCATCCGCGTCCTGCTCGAAGAAACGACCGCGGGAAGGATCCCCCGCCAGGAAGCAGTGGATGAGATAAAGAATATTATCTTTGCGGGCTACGATACTGTAGGCGAAACGCTCACGTGGCTCTGGTACTGCCTATCGAAAGAAGAGAAATACACAAATCGGATGCGGGAAGATATTGCGGCGAAGTGCAGCGGCAGCGCCCCGACGTACGACATACTGCCGGAACTAAGTACGCTGCTTATGTTCATAAAAGAGACGATGCGCCTCTATCCCGTCGTATGGGCGTTCCACAGAATAGCACGGGAGGATGATGAAATAGAAGGGTATGCCGTAAAAAAGAAAGAATGGATTATGATGTCGCCGTATGTGCTTCACCGGAACCCGGAGCTTTGGCCGGAACCGTATAAATTTAATCCCTTAAGATTCGAGGGGGACAATAATCCCGTTCCAGCGCGTTATGATTATCTTCCCTTCGGGCAGGGGCCGCACGTCTGCCTGGGGAACCGTCTCGGTATGTTTGAGCTTCAGGTAATTGCCGGTACGCTGATCCAGAAATACGATTTTAAATATGAGCGGGAGCATCCCGGGATATTTGCGGACATTCTGATCAGGCAGAAGAATAAATTATTAATGGATGTGAAGAAGGTATGATGCGTTATGAATGAAATCAAAATTAAAGAACTTGTAACGAAAATAATTTCAGTAACGCTCAAAGATTTTCAGGATGCGTCAATCGCGTTCCGCTTCTGGGACGGAAGTGAGTTTAATCCGAATAAGACTGACAGTCCGGCGCTGACTGTCATTCTCAGGGACCCGGAAGGGTTTCTGGGTTTACTTACAAACCCTGATGAACTTGCTCTCGCGGAAGCGTATTTCAGTGATGTATTTGATCTGGAAGGCGATTTGTCTGTGGCCGTCCAGTTGGGCGAATCGCTGGGGAAAAAGAAATGGTCGAAGACTGAACTTGCTAAACTTGCCGGAAACGCAATTTCTCTCAGCGTGAGGTCGTTCATTAACAAACAATCCTCATCATTCCGCGGTAAAGGAAAAGCGCATACTGTCGCGAGAGATAAAGAAGCCGTCTCATACACATACGACACATCAAATGATTTTTATGCATTGTGGCTTGATAAAAATATGATCTATTCCGGCGCTTATTTCCCAAGGCGCGATGCGACCGTTGATGAAGCGCAGGATACAAAGCTTGAGTATATCTGCAAAAAGCTGCTGCTAAAACACGGCGAAACACTTCTCGATATCGGCTGCGGCTGGGGAGCGCTTGTAATTCACGCCGCGAAGAATTACGGCGTGAAGGCGACGGGCGTGACTTTAAGTAAACAGCAGGCGGATTTTGCAAATGCAAAGATCCGTCAACTCGGGCTGCAGGACAAGTGTGAAGTTAAGTTAATGGATTACCGTGAAGTGCCTGAAGCAAGGCAGTTCGATAAAATCGCAAGCGTGGAGATGCTCCATCACGTAGGAGAAGAAGTGCTGCCGGAATATTTCAGGAAGATCAGGGCGCTGTTAAAACCGGGAGGAATATCATTTCAGCTTGGCATTACGACATTACCCGCGAAAGGGAAGTACAAGAGTCCCGCCTTCGCTGATAAATATTTTATGCCTGATTACCATCTTGTTTCAATTTCGACATATCTTGACCACGCGGAGAAACAGGGCTTTGAAATTTATGACCTTGAAGATGTCCGCGAGCATTATTATCTGACATCAAAGCACTGGCTCAGCAGGCTGGAAGCGCGTCATAACGATGCTTTGAAGTATGTTAACGAATTCACTTACCGCGTAGTGCGGCTGAGCCTGTTCCTGATGATGGCTGGATTTCAGAAAGGGATGATGGGGTTTTATCATTTTATCCTTCTCGATAAAAAGACTGATATCGAAAGCCTGCCTGTTTCGCGTGAAGGAATTAAAAATTAAGAATTAAGAATTAAGAATTATTAAACGTCACAGTCTGCTTAAATCGCAAATTATTATGATATTTCGGGATTGTAATCTCTAAATAGCATGATAATTAGAGATCGTAATCGCTAAAAAGTATAATATTTCACGATTGTAATCGCCGAATATTATACTTTTAAGAAATTAGGGTGATTTCCCTTGAAAACAGGCTAAAAAAGGGGCTTTTGGAACCAGCTATTTTTTGTTCTTTTTCCTGCTTTGCTGTTCGTGGCGCCGGCCGAGCTCTACGCGGTTGAAGCCGTTAAGCGCCGCAACGCGGTATGCCTCTGCCATAGTCGGGTAATTGAATGTATTATTAATAAAATACATTATCGAATTACCCTCACCCTTCTGCGACATTATAGCTTGTCCGATATGGATGATTTCCGATGCTTCATATCCGAAGCAGTGAATGCCAAGTATCTCCAGCGTTTCACTGTGGAAAAGAAGTTTCAGCATTCCGGTTGTCCGCCCTGTTATCTGCGCGCGCGCGAGATGGCGGAAGAAAGAGTGTCCAACTTCGTATGGAATTTTATTCTCGGTAAGTTCCCGTTCGCTTAGCCCGATCGAACTGATTTCAGGCAGAGTATAAATGCCCGTCGGAATGTCCTGGATCTTAAGGTCAGAGTCGATGCCGAGAGTAATGTGTCTCGCGGCAAAACGCCCCTGGTCATAAGCGGCGCTTGCAAGGCTCGGGTATCCGATCACGTCACCTACCGCATAGATATTGGGGATTATGGTTTGATAGTTCTGATTGACTGCTATGGAGCCCCGGGTATCAGGAATGATTCCAAGTTCTTCAAGCCCCATATTATGAGAATTGCCGGTCCTGCCCTGCGCCCATAAGAGGTAATCGCAGCGGATCTCCTTTTTTGATTTTAAATACAAAGTTACCCCGTTGTCATCAGCTTCAACTTTTTCATACTCCTCACCGTGCCGGATCAGTACGCCGTTTTCCCTTAGATGATACGCGAGTGCGTCGATAATTTCATCATCAAGAAAAGAGAGCAGCTGTTTACGTGTGTTTATCAGATTTACTTTAACTTGGAGCCCGCGGAAGATCGAGGCATATTCGCACCCGATAACGCCCGCGCCGTAAATGGCAAGTGTTTTAGGGCTTTCGGTAATTTTTAATAATTTATCGCTGTCCACGATACGCGGGTGGGAGAAATCAACGTCTGGCGGATGGTACGGACGGGAGCCGGTGGCGATGATAAATGTTGAGGCAGTGTAATTTTTTTTAAGGCCGTTTGGTTCCGTAACTTCTATAGTGTTCTTATCAAGAAATTTCGCTTTCCCGATTAGCAGGTCAACGTCATTACGTGTATAAAAGCTGTGGCGCAGTTCAACCTGCTTTTTTATGATCTGCTCGGTCTCGCGCATCAGTTTGTTGAAGGTTATTCCTTCAACGAGCCGGTTATCCATAAGAAGCTGGCTCGCGTGGCGGAGCGCTTTGCTCGGGATAGTGCCTTTGTGAGTGTTGGATCCGCCGACAAGAGAAAAACTGTCGCATACCGCAACTGTTTTTCCCTCTTTTGCGCAGGCCATAGCCGCGCCTTCGCCGCCCGGGCCGCTGCCGATTATGAACACATCGTAATTTGAATTCATTGTCTCAACAATATTTTTAGGTGATGAAGTTAATAATACAAATTAATAAATAAATCTGATAAATCATTGTGGAATGGAGCTGCCGGTCCTGAAAATATATTAGTTGGAGACGAATGCGATGCGTCTCTGTAATAAGGTAAATGAATTAATACCACTTATATATTTTTATTCCAATGACTGTGATCAGTATTCCGCACAGGGTTAATATCATCGTTCCCGGAATAATTTCCGCAATTCCTGCGCCTTCAATAAATATGCTCCGGAGGTCATCAGCAAGGACTGTGAGAGGCAGCACCTTTATGAATGGAACCAGCCAGTCCGGGAAATTGTGATAACTGAAGAAGATTCCGGAGCAGATTGACATAGGCATAGTAATAGCGTTTATCAGTCCGTTGCCCACCTGAGATTTAGCGGTCCTGGATGAAACCAGTATCGCCACGCCGCTGAAGAATAAATTGCCGGCAAGGAATACTATCAGTAATGCGGCCAGGCTTCCGGTAATGACGGTGGAAAAATATATTTTCGCGAAGAGGAAGAGTATTACGTTTTCAATAAAACTTAAGATCATCCTTCCAACGATGATAGAACTGAGAAAAGCGGACTTACTCATTGGTGTCGCCACCATCCTTCTCAGGAGTTTCTTTGACCGCTTTTCGATCAGAGAGAAACTTATTCCCCACAATGCCGATGACATTATACCCATCCCTATCAGTCCGGGCAAAAAGAAATCGATGTATCGCAGCCCGGGCGCTTCAAGTTTCTTAATGCTCTGCGTTTTCTCTTTTCTGCCGCTAAGATAGGAAGATATGAGAAGATATGTCGAATGTGCATCGCTGTTGCCCGGATCGAACCTGTACTGAATACTGTCCTGATAATCTTCGATGATCAACGCCGCTTTCCCTTTTTTAACCATCAATTCCGCATCGCTGTTGCCTGCGGGGATAAAACGGAGATTAGAAAATCCTTCGTTGTGGCTCCCAAGACGCATAATAAAATTGCCGCTTGTGCTGTCTTTGGTAAGCTTAAGCCCTGTTGCAGAGGCTGATTTCTCGAGGAAGGTTAAAGAATCCTTCGTATTGTGTTTGATCCAGGCTATGTTGCGATGTTGTTCTGATTCGCCGGAAAATGCAATGCCAAGCACCCAGGCGATGCCGATCGGGAACGCGAATGTCCAGAAAAGCACTTCGGGTTCGCGGTAAAATTCACGGAACTGCGAAAGCAAAAGGATGCGGAACTGCTTAAAGAAATTACTCATTCAGGCTCCGTCCGGTCAGAGATATAAATAAGTCATCAAGCGTCATCTTTTTACACTCAAGTGAGAGAAGTTCAATGTTGTTTTTCTTCATCTCGTTAAGAAACAAAGGGAGATACGAGACAATGTCCTCCACCACGAGTTCCCACTTGATTCCGAGGAAGGAGGATTTCTGCAGGTTCTCTTTAGGGAACAGACCGGGATTAACAGGGCCCGCAGAGATAAATTCAATTTTCTCCGATTTGCTGAAGCGCGACAAAAGCTGCGGGACGGTCCCTTCTGCGAGTATAGTTCCCTTATCCATTATTATAATACGCTCACACAGAAACTCAGCTTCATCCATATAATGCGTTGTCAGAATCATAGTCATTCCACGTTCGTTCTTCAGTTTGTGAAGCACTTCCCAGACATCGCGCCGCGCAGAGGGATCTAGCCCTGTTGTCGGTTCGTCAAGTAAGAGAATACTTGGTTTGTTCAGCAGCGCAACGCCGAGCGCCAGTTTCTGTTTCTGCCCGCCCGACAGGTTCTTTGTATATGCATTCTTTTTTTCGGTCAGTCCGGTTAAGCTGATGATTTCATCAACTGCCACTTGTGAACCGGAGTAGAACGAAGAAAATAACTGAAGCGTTTCAAGCACGGTGAGTTTTTCTATAAAGTGAGTTTCCTGGAGGGATATTCCGAGCAGCGATCTCAGTTTTTGCGGGGCCTCTTTCCACGTCGTGTTATCGATTGAAATGTCGCCGGAATCAGGGAACTGAATTCCTTCTATCATCTCCATCATTGTTGTCTTTCCTGCGCCGTTCGGGCCGAGCAGCGCGACAAACTCGCCGGGCTGAATTGAAAAACTTAGGCCGCGCACGGCTTTTACATCTTTGAAAGACTTGATTACGCTGTTAACTGAAATTATCGGATCATTCATAATATTGCTCGTTTAAAGATAACAAAAGCCGGATTAAGACGGAACCGGAGCAGACGCAAGACTTTTTGATTAGAGAGTTAAAGATTTTAACTCAGTTGTGCGGAATAATATTAAATCTTCTCTTGGACAGTGAGTGCAGGAATCTTATAGGGGTAAAACCGACAAATAAAATCATCAACTTGGCGGATGATTTTCAGCCACCAAGTGGTTATTTTTCCGGACTGTGAAATATCCGGGCCGGAGACAAAGGCCCGATATTTTTGCGCATCGGAAAATGGGGGAGCGTAACCTCCGTGAACCGGTCTCCGGTGATCTCATATCCCAGAGACAAATAAAATTTGACCGCTGATTCCCTGGCGTGCAGAGTGATCACTTTGTAATTGCAGGAGCGGGCATATTCCTCGCAGAAGCGGACCAACTCCCCTCCGATACCTTCTCCCTGATGATCTTCAGCTACGGCTACCTGCCGCATTTTGATCTCTGAGTCTGAGACGCGTTTCAGCAGCAGGCAGCCGACAATTCCGGACTCACTGAAAGCGTTTATGTGAATCTCATCCTTCTCATCTGTGAGTTGTTCCGGGGTATAATTAAGTCCAAGCGGCTCCCGAAGAACCTTATAACGAAGGGCAACTTCTGCGTCATAATCGGGAGTTCCGTGAGAAATAATTCTGATCTCTTTGATTTTCATATCACGAAAATTAAAGCTCCGGCGGTTCATATCCAATTTCCCCCTATGCAAGGTATAACTCCCCGTGGATTTGGTCATTTTGATAATTAAAATGACCGGCAAGGTCATATTGAAGGTAAAAATGTCGCCTCCTTAAAAATATTTTAAATAATTAATAAAAATTTATCCAATTAACCGGTTTATTAATCAGTTATTAATCCGTTTATTAACCGATAACGAATATAATAGCAATTGAATATTTAATTTTTGTGAAGTCCTTTAGTCTTTGTTCTCAAATCGATCGAAAATTGAAGATTTCACGGGAAATGATAGCGAATTAAGCTAATTGGTATAGAAAGCTTAGATTTCAGGCAATTTTGTATGTTTTTTTTGAAATAGGTTGACGGTCTGATGGGTATGATGTGGGACTGAATTGTTCGTCTTAAAATACCCGAATATTCGGGAACTAAAAAATCAGGGGAGCCGAAACCTTTTCAATTTTATGCAGGAATAATCAGGATCCGGAAGTGTGCCTGGTTAATCTGTCTGAAGATAGAGCCTCGGAGACGGATAGCCGGGAGAAAGAGGGGGAGTTTCCCCGGCGATTCTCTCCCGGGAATTTCCGAGTACCTTTTTCACTGTATTTGAATTACGGCGATCAGCAAATATCTGAATGTATAAACGGGAACAATAGCGCTCCCGGAATGTCCGCTTAACTTAACAGCGTTACTACAGGCAAGAGAAAAAATTGAAAGGCAATAAAATCAATCTGTTGTTGTTACTCTATTTTCAATTCAGCGCTGAAACGGAGCCCACGACTCTGTTCGCGGCAGCAGCCACCACTGAATTCATCTCAGGTTAAGATGCTGGCCACTGAAGAATTAATTATCATTTGTTTATTGCTGGTAATCGTTTATCTGCTTTTTCTTTTATCGGCGAAGAACAGGCAGTTAAACAAAGTTACGACTGAACCACAGGCAGTTCCTGTCGAAACTTCAATACCCGCAGCGCAAACAAAAATTATAATGTTCGGTGAATTCCGGATGGTTAATCCGGAGGGAACCGATGTCCATCATAATCTCACACCAAAACTTAAAGAACTTCTTCTGGTACTTATCTTGTATACCTTCAGAAAATCAAACTGGGAAAAAGGGATCCCTATTAAAAGGCTGGATGAATTTTTGTGGAGTAATATAAGTTACGACAATTTAAAGAACAACCGGACAGTGAATATTTCAAAATTGAAAAAAGTTCTGGCGGACATCCCTGAATTAAAGATAATTAATGAAAATAATCATCTGACGATTTCATTCGACGGGAAGGTGTTCTGTGACTATGTCGAGATAAAAAAGATCAGCAATAAATTCCGCACGCATAATTCGCTGACGGAAGAGGAGGAGCAAATATTCCTCGGGATAATCGAACAGGGAAGTTTTCTCAGGGACATCAATCACGACTGGCTGGATGAAATAAAAATTGAACTGAATGAAGAAGTAAGTGACATATTCGAGTACTTCGCGAATAAATTAATGCACAACGGTGATGACAAACAACTTTATAAGATCGGGAAACTGTTTTATAACTTTGATCCGCTCAGCGAGACAGCATTAAAAATAATTGTAAAAGTTTATCACCGGCAGGGGAAACACGGATCCGCTAAGGATGTATATCAGCATTACAAAAACGAATATCTGAAAACATTCGGAGAAGAGTACAAAGCCGGATACAACGAACTGATGAACTGAATCCATCTCATTACTAACATACAGAATATCTCAGATAACAGTTTCCCTCCGCCAATCTAAAAAGAATTTAGACATTATTCCCGGTCGGTTTTGGCATAAGGCAGACGGTCGATCAGTTCAGTTTTATGATAGCTGTTTAGCGCGCTGATAGTTACCGTTCTGGCTTTTTCGATATCGATCACGCCATCCTCAAGTATAATACTATCCGGAAGGATGACTTCCTCAACCTGGCCGATCAAAAAGACAGTCGCATTTGAGTGGATCTCTTTTTCTTCAACAAGTTTAAGCCCGATTTTTATCTGGGCCTCTTTTACATACGGAGCATTAACAAGCTCGGTGTATTCCGGAGTAAGCCCGCACTCATCAAACTCGGATACATTATCCGGATAACGCGCGGAGGTCTGATGGGCCCTTTTGTAAAGATAGTCGCTGATATGGTTTATTGTAAAGTGCCCGGTTTCCCTGATGTTCAGGTATGTATGCCGCGGCACTGAAACGGGCCTGAACAACAAACCCATCAGCGGCGGATTTGCGCCGACGTGAATGACTGAACTGAAAACTGCCAGATTTGCAATTCCTGAATTTGAAACGGTGCCGATAAGATTAGCGCTCTTAAAGCCGGGTAAGGAATTAATAAAATTAATCCGGAAACGCTTTTCCATTGAGTCTATATCTGAAGAAAGAATATTCATTTCTTGTTCCTATGTGTTAGCCTAACAGGGGGAAAGCCGCTGTTACTATCAAAAATGTTTATGTTACAAAATCAAAATAATTTGTACTAAAAAATACGAAAGAGAAGTGAATATTTTTGCATAACAAAGAAGCGCAGAAATTGCAGAGGGGACACGGATGTAATTCGCGATTAATTGCAGACCTTACGTTGATTTGCGTTCTTGGCCAGGACAAGCCCTTCACATACGTTTAAATTACTTGTTATCTATAATCAGGACAAACTCGCCTTTGAGTTTGCGAGATGACGCTGAGGAATGAACCTGCTCAATGCTGCCGCGCAGATATTCTTCATCAGGGAAGGTGAGCTGGTAGGCAAGCACAACGTACTTCTGCTTGCCGAATACTTCGGATACGCTTTCGAGCAGCTGGACAAGCCGGTAAGGTGTATCCATCAACACGATGATGTCTTTAATTTTTCTTAATCGTTCAAGTTCTTTTCTGCGGAGTTCTCTCTTCGGAGAGAGCCAACCCGCAAAGTAAAATGTATCTAATGATAATCCCGATCCGGACAGTGCGGTAATCAGTGAGTTTGCGCCGGGAAGGGTAATTACTTTAATGCCCTTACTCAGGCAGACGCTTATTAACTCTTCTCCCGGATCAGAAAAGACGGGCGTACCGCAGTCCGAAATAAGCGCGGCACTGCCGGATTCCAGAATTTTTTCAGCAAGAGCGCCGGCCTCGTTTTTTTCATTATGCTCGTTAAGCCCGGCAAGTTCTGTGTTTATGTCGAATCTGGAGAGCAGCCTTCTCGCTTCCCGGAATTCTTCACAGATTATCAGAGGAACCTGTTTAAGTACCTCAACGGCGCGGAAAGTTATATCGCCGTAATTGCCGATAGGCACAGGAACTATATAAAGAACTGCGGCTGTCCGGTTGGAATTATCTGTCACCATTGTTATGCTTTCGTTCTTTCCCGTTCAACTTCAGATTCAAAATTTTCAGGTCTGCCGATTTTTGGCTGGCCAAGCAATTCGCGCGCGCGGTCGAGTGCATCATCGATATTGCCGAAAATATTTTCTTCGCCGATCACATCAAGCAGGTTGTACTGCGTCAGGGCAAATAACGGCTGAGCGTGGATTCCGGAAATGAGCAGGCGTATTCCCGACTTATTATTTTCGGTTACGATCTCTTTTAAGAGATTCAACCCCGTAGCGTCAATAGCCATAACATTACGCATACGGAGTATCATTACTTTTGGCGGGTTCTTAACTTCAAGGAGTATCTCTTTGAATTTAGTTGCCGCGCCGAAGAACATCGGGCCATTTATTTCGTAAACTTCAACACCTTCCGGCACCTGCTTATTCTCAATATTATTTATATCGATCTTTTCCTCTTCATCGTCAGCCATCTCGCTTCGGATTATGTTGATGTTTGTTTCGTTTGCCATGCGGCGCATAAACAGGATTACGGCAAGTATCATACCGACCTCTATCGCAACCGTCAGGTCAAAAATTACCGTTAAGCTGAATGTTGTAAGCAGAACGATTACGTCGCTCTTCGGGCTTTTAAGGATTTGTTTGAATACGTGGTACTCGCTCATATTAACTGCGACCATTACGAGAATAGCCGCGAGAGTCGCCATCGGAATCAGTTTTGCCCACTGCCCGAATAACAGCATTATGAGTAAAAGTGTGATTGCGTGAACAATACCGGCAACAGGAGTTCTTCCGCCGTTTTTAATATTCGCGGCCGTGCGGGCGATCGCCCCTGTTACGGGAATACCGCCGAAGAGAGGGGAAGCGATGTTCGCTACGCCCTGCGCGACAAGTTCCATATTTGATTTGTGTTTGCCGCCGATCATTCCGTCCGCTACCACGGCAGAGAGAAGGGCTTCTATCGCCGCGAGTATCGCGATTGTGGTGGCCGGCATAATAAGGTGCCTGATATCCGCAAAATTAATTGTTGGGAAAGAAGGCGCCGGGAAGGCAGAAGGGATGCTTCCGAACCGTGATTCTATCGTTTCTACAGTCAATCCGAAATACTGTACGATGAATGTCGACAAGAAAAGCGCGATTATCGAACCGGGAATTTTTTTAGAAACTTTAGGCCAGAAAATGATGATCAGTAATGAGAGCAACCCGATGCCGAATGTCTGGTAATTGATAGTGTGGATACTGTTAATGTAATAAACCCACTTTTCTATAAAATCAGCGGGAATGTTTTGCAGGCCGAGGCCGAGAAAATCGTTCACCTGGCTGGAAAAGATCACAACCGCAATACCGCTGGTGAATCCGACAACCACGGGATATGGGATAAATTTAATTATTTGTCCGAACTGCGCGAGGCCCATAACGATAAGGATTATACCGGCCATCAGCGTAGCGAGCATAAGGCCGTTAAGTCCGTACTGCTGCACGATTCCGTAAACAATAACGATAAACGCGCCCGTCGGTCCGCCGATCTGAACGCGGCTGCCGCCGAGGAAGGAAACAATAAATCCGCCGATGACGGCTGTGATGAGTCCTTTTTCCGGTGAAACGCCGGAAGCAATTCCGAAGGCGATGGCAAGGGGTAGGGCGACGATTCCGACAAGGACACCCGCGATAACGTCTTTCGTTATTGCCGCGCGGTCCAGTTTCGGAAAAAGCACGAATAGTTTTGGTTTGAACATTGATTTATAATCAGGCAAATAATTTACGGGGTAAATATAAGGAAAAAGGGGGTTTAATTGGGGAAATGAGGGCGCTGATCGGATGGATTTATGCGGAGGACCGCGGCAGTTAAAAGTATTTAAATAAAACAAATTAAAATACTTTTGACGACTGTTTCTTCCTTAGCGAAATCGCATAGTTGACCGAATCTTTCATTTTTGTCCTGTCAGCCCAGAAACCAGTGAATGATTTTAATTTTTTATTTTCTTCTCAGGAGGTTTCTCTTTTTTGTGCCCGAAAATTTTTATCATTGTGGGATCCGGGAATGAATAAATTCTAATAATTTGTCCAGATCCGGCTTCCCGCGGTCACCGGATTTTTCTGAGTATTGTTTTATCCGGTCTAGATTAATTAGGGATTTGTCTGATAAGACGAAGAGCGAAAGCACAAGATCAGCAAATAAAATATTAGAAAGATCGGCAGTCCAGTTCTTGTGAACTAATCCGTTTCTGATGGAATTAAATTTTATGCCGAAAGCGACTTTATCATCCTGAGTGTGAGAGATAATTTTTCTTAAGACAGAATCTAACTCAGGCCCGAGCTTAAGTTCCTGTTCATCATAATGAAAGTATTTTTTAAATGCTGTGGATGATATAGCTGCGTTAGCTTTTGATTTCTCTATGATGTCAATTCTGCTCAAATGGTGTGAGCAGAACAAATCTAAACATTTGTGGTAAAGCTCAGCAATTATCCTTAAATCAGTTGGAGATTTATTGACATTAAAGAGTTTTAACCTCCCTGCGATATCATTTAACTCAAATAATATGGTTTGCTTAATTCTCAGCTCGTCAACAGCCTCCAGAAGCAGCTTACTGCTCTTCAGAAATCTTGTAATTTCAAGATGGTTGTACCATATATCCCAGAGATAATCACTGGCTGCCCGTTCATTAAGCAATTCTTCAAATGACGCTTTGAACCAGGTCTCGGGCAGATCACGTTTAAAAGATTTATCAAAAACCTTTACTATCCAGCCTCTTCGCAGATATTCATTATGTTCGGCAAGCAGATCAAATTTGTTATACTGGGCAGAATAGGTGGCAATGAGTGAAAAGGGGCAGATATTATAGGCGTGCTCAATTATCTTAAATCCGGATTTCCTTTCGCCGGTATTTTTTCCCTCGGAAAAGTCAATGTCAATAAATAAAAAATCGAAGAATATCTCCTGATTGGCTTTCTCGGTCAGAACCTGAATCGCTTCCGACTCCTTCTCGCACTCCGTTATCCGGCTTTCGGAAAATCCAAGTTCGAGAATTTCATCAATGATTATGTTCCTGAACTCCGAGGAATCATCGGCAACGAAAAATCTGTAATCATTCTTCATCTTTCAGTTCCCGGATTTTTATTGGTATAGTTAAAATTACAGTCGTCCAATTATGCTCTTTATTTATTTCCACGTCATAAGAAATGTCTAACAACCTTAACCAGCTTTTAACAATGCGCAGGCCCACTTTAGTTGAAGTTGATCCGTCGGGTTCGATTTCTGTCCGTCCGAGGAACCATTCTTTAAAGTCGTCTTCCATAGCAAGGTTATTTGAGAATTCGCATAGAATATCGTTGTTCCTCTCAGTAATGCGAAATTCAACTTTCGGGTTTTCCTGATCGGTATTTTTGAAACTGTTTTTCAGCAGATCTTTAATAATCGCCCCCAACGCGGCGCCGATCTGCTCGGTAACCTCAACTGTGCAATTTCCCATAACTTCAATTTCAGGGGACAATTCGGATAATAATTTTTGATGCTGCCTGGAGCTAAGACGTAAAATTGAAAGGCTGTCGAGGATGGTCGTTATCTGATCTTTAACCATTATCGCAACGTCTTTTTTAATCAGATTTTCGTTTTTATTAAAGTAATAATGCTTTTTAAGCCTCCACATTATCAGATCGGTAAGTTCCTTCACTTCCATAAGGTGGGCAAAAGCTTTCCGGCGGTGGGTGGAGTCCTCTATTTTTAACAACGCGTGCTGGGCAACAAAAATATCGGAATTGAAAGTATGAGCCATCTGCTCGGCGATGGAATGCCATTCTTTGACTTTTGTTTCTAATTTGACTTTTTCCTGTTGTTCCTTAAGCACCTCAGTGGTTGTACGAGTGATTATGGC
>CAIMOS010000150.1 GCA_903843135.1 uncultured Ignavibacteriales bacterium
ACGACTTGCACCCTAATTTGATCTATCTCTGGAAGAAAGAGTTGTTCGAAAACGCAGCAATGATTTTCGCCAAGGAGAAAGGGACAAAGTCCGAGGAACTAAAAATCCAAAAATTAGAGGCAAAGCTTCAAGACAAAGATTCCCTGATCAGTGAACTTGTCGCAGACAACCTGAAGATGAAAAAAAAGTTCATGGGGAGATTTGAATGGTCGTTGGGTTGAACCGGCCATCCCTTTTAACGCTCTGATCAACCGGCTTAAGAACCAGCACCGGAATGATTTTATGCTGCATCACTCAACCGCCGCCGAACTTTCACAACCGGGGGATTATATCGATTCCGTAATTGATAAAGGCGTTACTGCCGCAGGTGAGATACTCGCCCATTATCTGGAGATGGGCAGAATTACCGGTGAAGAAGAGTCCGCTTTCCTGAAGATGATAGCGGACGTTGCAGAAGACCTGAGAGACGGGGGTATCTCGCGCGGTCTGTACGGCTATTTCGAAAATCATTTTGATTATAGCAAAGATGTGTTCAATAGCAAATATCATAATATAGCAGATTATCTGGTGCGTGTGCTGAAATCAAGTATTGAAAAACAACTCACGGAAGACCGGAACTGATGAATGAAGACCTGAAAAATATTACTGAAGAACAACTCTTTCTGTTTGTTCATTTTCCGCAAGAGCTTAAGGAAGATATCAGGCTGCTTATATCGAAGAATATTGAAAAGTTCAGTAAAGAACTCGATTACCTTAAGGCATTTGATTTTTCGGTTGTGGACGGAGCAGAGGCAGGCCCGCTCCCATATATTACAATTCTCGATAACACTACTCCCCCTCCGGTTATAAAAAGCGATGAGTACCGGCTATCCGCTAAAACCAGAGAGAATCCGCAGCCAGTTAAGGTGCAGACATTCAGCCATAACGATAATAAGTTCCTGATTAAGATAATGGAGAAGGACGGGATCAGTACCCTCTATTTTTATTCGAAAGAAAATATTGAAGGGAAGAAAATAAATTTGACTTTACTACCGGAAGGAAAACACCTTGTGCTTCTCAAAGCGGATGAGCCGGTAATAATTGAAACTGTGGAGGCAATTCAGAAGATCAGCGTTTCTCTCGCGTAAAAGCGTCAGGCCGCCCCTTCTGTTCAATTCACTTTTAACCGAATTCCCGTTTCTTTAATCTCCTTCACAAACGGATCATCCTCTGTAAAATCCTCGACACTGAAAGGATGTACCTGAATATCGTATGATACTTTCAGAATATATTTCCCGAGTTTGAGCCTGTCCATAAATCGGTTGCCTTCAAATTTATCCGAGACGATTGCAATATCAATATCGCTTTCCTCCCTGGCATTCCCTTTAGCATATGACCCAAAAAGGTATGCCTCTTTTATAGGATAATCAGGGGCAACTTCAAGCAAAAATTTACTCGTTATATTTGTGATATCTGAGTCGTTATACATTTATAAAAGTCTTTAATTTGATTTAGGGCTGATTCAGTGTACTCTTTTGTACATTTCTGCCTGAAACTGAATTTATAATCGGGATAACGTGCTTCAATATTAAAAGTGTTTACAACAGTTAAAAATTCCAAACCGATGTCCTCACACTTAAGTTTAGCTTCATTCGCCAATTTTAACAGATTATGAGTTTTTGTTGGAATGTTTCCATCATTATTTTTAATCCAAAGAGCTTTCAATGCTTTTTCAAGGACGAGATGCCCCATAAATAAGGACCAGTCATAGTTGGAGGATATGAAATTTTTCATCATAGAATCCAGATCATAACCTGCGGCTGTTAACCAATAATTTATATGGTCAGATTTTTCCATTTACTGATTACTTTTTCACTGTAAATACGTAAGCTAATATAAACAATATTCACGTATGATTTAGGAAAATTGAATTTCGAAACTTCCGGTGGATGTAACTGTAAAAGTTCTTAAATCATTATTAAAGAATTTTCACCGTCACCAGCGTCATATCATCATTCTGCGTGAAGCCGTGACGGAAGTTCTGGACTTCAGAAAGGATCTTCGAAGTAATTTGGTTAGCGCTTAATGACTTATTCTCTCTGATCAGTTCAAGGAGTTTTCCTGTCTCGAACATTTCAAGGCGCTCGTTCATTGCTTCGGTAATGCCGTCGGAGTAAAACACGAAGACCTGCCCGTCTTTAAGCGCAATTTCCTCTTCCTGTATAGTCCGGTTGAAAACGCGCCCCTTCTCGAGCCCCAGTGCGAGGCCCTGCGATTTAAGTTCGTAGGTTGTTCCGTTTTCGGAAATGACTAACGGCAGATGTCCGGCACGGCAGAACTTCAATTTCCTGTTTTCAAGATCGAATAATGCGAGACTAATAGTAACAAAAGAACTCCTGTCAAAAAGCTGGTAAACTTTCTGGTTTAATTCCATAAGGATCTCCACCGGATCATCCCCCTTTTCACAGGCGAATTGAAACAGTGTCTGTACTTTAGTCATATACAATGATGCTGCCAGCCCTTTACCCGAAACATCTCCGACAACGACATATAGCTTGTTCCCCGATTTATGGATAAGGTCAAAATAGTCTCCTCCTACCTGATTGGCGGGAACCATCTCTCCGAACACATCAAGCCCTTTTATTTCGGGGAACCTGTTCGGCAGGAGGCTCTGCTGTATCTTCCTGGCAAGTTCAAGTTCTTTCTCAAGATTCATCTTCTCGGCCTCTGCCGCGTATAACCTTGAATTTTCAATCGCCGCGGAAGTCTGGTTAGCGACTGCAACAAGAAGTTCGAGATCGCTGCCGCCGAACTGCGAACCCGCGCGTTTCAGGCCGAATAACAAAAATCCGATAAGTTTATTATTAGACATCATCGGGATCGCGGTGAAGACACCGTTCTCGATCAGCATCCCTGCGCTATCCGGGAAAACAGATTCAAAATCACTCCGCTCGAGGACGATCTGCGCTTTTCTCAGTTTCTTATCATCAATAAAATTCTGAAGGTTCCTGGAATCATACTGTATCTCCACCATCGGGAAATTGAATCCGGTATGACTCTCACAGGAGCAGGTATGGCCTTCCTTCCAGAGACATATCCCGAATACTTTTACTTTAAGCGTGGATACAAAAACTTTTTCAAGGCTGGCAATGATATTACGGTAACCGACTATATTTGAAAGATTATTACTGAACTCGATAAGGATTTTTCTCGCTTCAAACTGTTCCGGGTAAAATCTTTTAGTTAAAATTTCCTGGATGCGCTCACGAAGAGACTGAAACACCAGTCCGAATATTATAAATGCAAGCAGCGCCGTTATACTTTTATATTCTTCCGGAACGACTCCCCCGGCCGCCTGCCCCAGCCCGTAAACCAGTCCAAGGTAAATCGCAGCCAACAGAAGCGTGGCGAAACCGTACGTAACAGTATTCTTAACGACATCGCTTACATCCATCAGATTGTATCTGAAGATAGAGTATCCGAAAGCAAGCGGCAGCAGCACCATTAAGATCACCGGCGTGTAGTACTCAGGCGAATTGTAAATAATCCCGCCGATCCTTGGTGCAACAAAAATAACGAACATCATTCCCAGGAAGCCCGCTATATAGGAGATCAGGATTACAAGAAGCGGTTTCCGCTTTGCTTTATCCTTGTTCCTTTTAAAATTTATCAGCAGTAAGATCAGCGCTGCGATATACGCAGTGGGCAGAGCGGAGTTCAAAATGGTAATATTAAACGGAGTTGCAAAAAGAAGCACACCTGTTGAGAAGAATATATATATTACTCTGAAAGTGTAGTAGAGCGTAATCGCAACCGGGATGCCATAGAGCAGGCCTAAATATATTTTACTCCTCGCAAACCTGAACTCTGCAGGGAAAACCGAGAAGAAATGAATGATCAGCGAGGGGATAAGGTTCGAAGCGATAACCCAGACCGACAGATAAGTGAGCGAGACAACATTGCTCGCCATTACCGATCCGAACGGATTGATGAGAACCAGTGAGATGTTTATGCAGTAACCGGCGCCTATATAATAGAATAATCTTTGCGTAAGACCGTCCTGCTTGGACATCTTGACGATAAACCCGACCATCAGCCAGATAAGCGCAAGTAAACTTACATTCACATTGTAGTAGTTAATCAGTTTTTTTATCCTGATGTAAGTTTCAATCGTTTTGCCTTCCCTGATTACGGTGTACTTTACGGAGTCACCTTCAGCTTTACTGTTAAGTATACTCTGCGCGTGAAGATCGCTTTTAATGCGCTGGTTGTCAACCTGCACAAGGAGGTCACCGTCTTTGATGCCGGCCTGATCAGTTACGCCGCCCGGCTTTATCTGTGTAATGATAAGGGATCGGTATTTGCCGGGATCTTTAGTGTTTAACCAAAGGCATTCATCGTTAGACGTGCGGTTGAATGATACAACTGAGATAAAACTCATCAGGGCAAAAAATCCGAGCACGAGCGTTATCATAATGAGGAGGGACCTTTGATGCCGTAACAAAAATTCTTTTATGAATTTTATCATAACACCTTCACTACTATCATTGTTATATCGTCCGACTGCGGGAAACCCTCAACGTATTCATCAATCGCTGATCTGATCTTCTGAAGTATCTCATTCGCGGTGAGATCAGGAGAAACACCGGTAAGCAGATTCTCGAACTTCTCATCAGAGAACTCCCTGTCAGCCCGGTTCTTCGCTTCCGTTACGCCGTCGGTAAACATCACGATTATGTCGCCCTTCTGAAGCTCAACTTCTTCCTCAGCGTATGGCACCATTGTTTTCATCACACCGAAAATCATTCCGCCTTTATCAAGATACCTGATCTTCCTGTCTCTGATCAGGAGCGGAGGATTGTGCCCGGCGTTTACATAAATCAGCTTCTTCTCATCTGTAGATAACTTGCACCAGAAAAACGTAATGAACCGCCCTTCGGAAGTATTTTCTGAGACGAGATTGTTCAGTAATCCGGTAGCCTGAGAGATCGGAAGGTTCTGCATTGCGATTGATTTTAAGAATGCCTGAAGGTTCGCCATAAGCAATGACGCGGGAACGCCTTTTCCGGAAACGTCTGCGATTGCAAGATACAGTTTTTCTTCCGCTGCCCTGATAATATCGTAATAGTCGCCCCCCACCTGCTTTGACGGAACTGTAACAGCCGCTACATCATAATACTTCAGAGACGGCATCTCTTTAGGGAGAAGATTCTTCTGTATATCCTTTGCTATTTCGAGTTCTTCTTCCATTCTTTGCTTCTCAAGGGCTTCTTTGAATAACCTGCGGTTCTCAAGAGAGATTATCGCAAGATTGCCTATTGATGAGATAAACTCAATATCCGTATCCGAATACGGCGACTGGTTCATTCTTTTCCCCAGCAGAATAAGGCCTCTTGTTTCATTCTGATATTTCATCGGAATGATAAGTTCAACTTTAAGCGCCGCCAAAGCGGAATAATTTGTATTTATCTGATCAGTGCCGACAGGGACGCTGATCGCCTGAAGATTTATCTGGTTGACGAAATCAAGCACCGGCTGTTTGGGTATCGTGGATTCGATTACTTTAAGTTTGGTTTCATCCAGATAACAAACCGAATAAGATGACACGAGGAAATTACCCAGCAGCGAATAAACAAGAAGTTTACTTATCCGTTCTTCATCGATCAATGCGCCGAATTCTTTGCTCAGTTCAAACAGCGAACTCAACCTGTTTAATCTCTGGTCAAGGTCTCTGTTCAGTCCGCGCAGTTCTTCCACGAACATCGAATTTTCAATTGAAGTAGCGGAAATATTGAGAATTGTTCTCAAAAATTCTATCTCATCTTCAGAATAGCCGCTCTTGTTAATTTTTTCGCCAAGTACTATACATCCCAGAACACCGCGGGATGAATTTATCGGCTCGCATACCTGTAAATTATGCCCCGCCATATAGCTTTTCATCTCTGACTTAGCAAGTTCATCGTTACCGGAAGAGATTGAAGGGAACTTTTCCATTTCCTCTCTGCTGATACCTTTATAAGCGGCCGGAGTGAAGAACCCTTTACTGTTCAGCGCTACAAATCCGCGTGTAGTCAAAAACTTTCCGAAGCAGCTGAGCAATAAATTGTTCAGAGTGAACTCAAGGCTCAGGCTCGAGTTAACGGCACGGCTGAATTCAACCAGGGCGGTTAAATTTCTTTTGATCAGAATGTCATCATTCGTACGTAACATAACTGTCAGTTAAACTTCTTTATCAGGATCAGTTTGTTATATTTACCTTCGTACGAAGTGTATTGTACTTCGTCCATAAGGGTCCTCATCAGGTACAGCCCCAGCCCTCCGACACGCTTTTCTTCAAGGTACTGCTTCATATCCGGTTTCGGGATTTCATTCGGATCGAATGAATCGCCGTAATCCAGGATGGTAACTGTACACGAGTCGGGTTCAAGAGCTAAATGCACCCTGATCTCTTTATCTTTCGCGTAATGGTAGGAGTGCTTCACAATATTCGTAGAAGCCTCATCGACAGCGAGAATGATCTTATCGACCGCATCATCAGCCACACCGGCAGGAGTGATGCTTTCACGGATAAAATTCCTTATCGCCGAAAGCTCCTCGGTACTGCTTTTTACGCTTATATCGAATGTGTTTTGTTTAATCGTTTCCACGGCTTTAAGGTATTATTGCTTTATAAATTTTTCGATCGCTTCATTTTCGGAACTGAATATTTCATACAGCAGGGGGAATCCCAGCAGGTCGAATATGTTAAAGACATTCGGCTTCATCGCTGCAAGCTTAATATCGCCTTTATTCTCACGCATCGTCTCAATAAAGGCCATAAACACGCCGAGACCGGCGCTGCTTATATAACTCAGCTGCTCGAAGTTTACCACAACATTGAATTTCTTCTCCTTAATAAGTTCAGAGAATACGTTTTCAAGCTGCGGTGCGGTATGCGCATCGAGGTAACCTCCCAGTTCCACGATATTCACCTGATTCTGCTGTTTGATATTTGTGAAGAACTCTGACATTTATTTACTCCGTTTATTAAAATTTTTTTATTTTGATAATGACTAATGTTATATCATCGTGCTGTGAATTAGATTCCGAATGCAACGTCACTTCATTGATGATCCGGTGCGTTATTTCATCTGCACTGCTGTCTTTATATTCGCTGATTATATTTTTAAGTCTTTCCATTCCGAAATCCTCCAGCCTGGAATTTTTCGCTTCGGTGATCCCGTCTGTGAATACCACAAGAATATCGTTTTCTTTTACAGTCAGTTCACTTGCTTCAAGTGAGTTTGAGAAAATATTCGTATAGTTTAGCCCCAGCCCTATGCCGCCCGGCCTCAGGTCGCTTATTCCCTCACCGTTATAATAAAGTATCGGCGTATGCCCGGCCCTCACTAAATTTACTCTCGAATTCGCCGGATCATAGATTCCCAACGCCACGGTAACAAAACTGCTGTTCTCAAGAGATTTCCTGAGTATATCATTGGCGTTTACTAAAATCTCCCTCGGATCGGTGATGAGCCTGCTGAGAGATTCAAACACGCCCCTCAGTTCTGCCATAATAAATGCCGCTGAAATGCCTTTACCCGAAACATCACCGACAACAAATCCCAGCCGGCCGTTGCTCATTTCAAAAAAGTCGTAATAGTCTCCGCCGACCTCGAACGCAGGAATAAAAACCGCCGAGATATCGAGCTGCGGTAATTTCGGCAGTTCCGCGGGGATCAGTTTCCTCTGCATTTCACGGGCAACATCAAGTTCTTTTTCAAGCCGCTCCTTCTCGATAGATTCCTTAAGAAGCCGTGAGTTCTCAATCGCTATCGAAGCATAGTCAGCGAAAGTATCGATTGCGGACCTGTCTTCCTGGTCGAACGCGAAATTGGCCTTACGCACTATTACAAGGACTGCATTGACTTTATTATGCGAACGGAGGGGAACGGTAACAGCGTGAAGGTACTTCTCGCCCGGCTTTATTTCGCTCGTTGTCTTTATGAGATTGTGAAATTTCATCTCAACCCCGTTTTTATCCCATCCCCCGCTCACGATCAGTTTATTGTATCTGTCAGCATCGAGATATCCGATATTCTTCGGTGCGACCGGGGTTGAAGTCGGATCGTTCGTCATAATCAGCCACGCTGCGTCGGACCCGGAGATTTCAAGCGCAAGATCAGTGATGGTGATACCAAGTTCCTTAAAATCGAGGACCTGGTTGATAAGTTTGCTTAGATACTGAAACGAAGAAAATTCTTTTGTTTTTCTGTCTATTGCTTCCGCCGTCGGCAGATGGAAAAACGCGGTAAAGAAAAGTACGCTGAAATAAATCAGGCAGTATATATTCACGAACATAAGGAAATATTTCAGGCCGTAGGAAAATCCTGTTAATGAAATAACAGCGCCTGAGTCATCGTTCAACTTGCCCGCAAGCACGCCGAACAGGAACGCCATAAGTATGGAAAATAAAATCAGCCGCCGCTTATCAGTTTTATTCAGGAAAGCTATCCACGCCATCCTGAATGAATTAAATGCCATCAGGATAAAGGCATTTACCGTAAAAGCAAGATTGATAAACTTCAGTGAATCATATTCGGGCCGATTTAAGAATGCGGTAAGACAGGAAAGAGTCAGAAAAACAAGCATCGCATTGTAGTAAGTTCTGCGTGCCTGCCGTGATTTCAGATGATACAACTCCATCATCATCACGATAATGAACGAACCCAACGAAAGCGCAAAAACAGCAAAAAGGAAATCAAGCACCATAAGCAGATGTGATTTATCCGCTGCCTTCGCCTCCTGAGCAGGGATCACAAAACTGTATGTGTTAAATATGATCAGCAGGAAGAGTCCGGCAATTCCGATACTTACAACTCTGGAAATCGGAGTGTAGGATTTCAGCAGTTTGAATTTCCCTATCGACGCGATAATGATATAACCTGACAGTATACCCGCCAGGTCGCCAAGAAGATAATAAAGCCATCCATTACTAAAAGGATAGAATAATTTCACTACAAACCAGGCCGACAGAGTTACAGCCAGGTACTGCAGTTTCGTATTAATAATAATTTTATCTGAACTTAAAGACATTATTTGCTGATTAATTAAAATTTTCAGAATTCGCCCCGCTTAAAGGGGAAAATCCAAAAGGAAAATATAAATTGTTTAATCGAACCAGTTCAATTTAATGATAAATGGAATAATATGAGGATGAACAGAGGGAGTTTAGGATAACGGGGGTATGGCGGTAAACCATTATTTTACAATAATTTACCGCCGTTTAGATTTTTAAATCTGAGATCTCTTCTAAATTTCTATGGGTTCGTTCAGCTTCTTCTTCTTGTCGGGATTCAGTTCTTCCCGGAACCGTTTCATTTCTTCACGGAGCCGGTTCATTTCTTTCCGGAACTGGAGCATCTCTCTTCTGATTTCTTCCCTTAATTGATTCTTATTTACTCCGGAAGAATCAGAATAATTTTTATTCAGGAATTCATCGATATCCGTCGGGCCAAAAAACTCAGGGAAATCTGTTTCAAATTTCTTCGAGAGGCTGTCGGCAAATAATTTCATATCAGGAAGAATAAGGGAATCCGCAAACTGATATTTCCGGAGCTTCCTGTTCAGAGCAGAAATTGAATCCGCCCCTTTTGATTTCTTCTGAACATCTTTTTTCATCACAATCACGTCAGGGGCATCATAACCGTAATTCAGAGAGGTGCGTCCTCTGCTGTCGGATTTTACCGTCATACGGAGTTCATTACCCGGCGCCTGCGGCGCTTCAACATTAAAATTAAAATTCTGTTTCTGAAGCTGCTTAAACACGCTGTCTAATCTCATTGTCATACTGACAAGGTCCCGGTCGCTCTCAAGCGGAGAAATATTTTCCGGGATCTCAACCTTGATCGCGTTATCACTTACCATTATTCTCATCGAGCGGTGATTTTCAGATTCGCCTGATACTGAAAAGACCGGCGAAAGATCGATCTTTATACTCTTTTCGGCTACACTATTCCCCCGTGCGAGGCTTCTTACCTTCGCGATGTCACTCCGGATTTTTTCCTGATCAACTTTAGCCCAGGAATAAAAAATCGAATCCGGTGTGATGAAGTAATAATTCTCACGGCTGCCGGCGCTTACCGGGGCTTCCGGTTCAGGCTCACGGATAAAATCCGCAAAAGCAGCCTCGCCGCCGAGCGCGCTAATTACCGCAGGTTTATTTACAGTAGACGCATATGAGATAAGGTCCTGACGCATATCGTTATGATATTTCCAGAGATCGGGATTTACAGCGATTGTGTTTTTATCATTCACAAGCACTACGGATGCAAGCCTGTCAGAATAACTTTCGAGTATGGAATCAACTTTGCCCTTCTGTTCCTTGTTCAGATTGAACTGCTTAACAAAGTCGTTTAGTTTCAGGCCGTCACCCGGGACGCTGGCATATTTGACTTCAAGAAATTCTTTTCCGTTGGCATCAGTACCTATCGAAAGCACCTTTTTCCCGGTCGCGTCAAGAGGAAGGTTCTTATTGAACGCGAAATCGAACAGGTCTTCATTGGTAAGGTCTGCGGCCATCAGCAATGAAGTGAGATTCTTCGAATAGAACGCTTCGATGCCGCTCCTTCCCTGGCTGAACCAGTCCTCAAAAAACCCGGAATTTGATTTGAGCATAACCATCATTATGATTGTCGCGGCCGCGAATACTACCGCCGGCTTTGGAATATTATATTTCGAAAAATATTTCTTCCCGGTTTTGATGTTCTGCATCAGCCGCGTTTCGAAGGAGAGATCCTCCGGAAGTTTTTTAAAACCGCCGACGGTTTCTTTTAACTTTTTTATCTTATTAAGTTCTTCCCTCAGCTCAGGAGAAGACTTAAGCATCTCTTCTGTTTCAAACTTCTCCTCAGGCGTCAGCTCACCGTCAAGGTAAGCGGAGAGTTTTTCCAAAATTCTGTTTGTGATCTTCATAATAGTTCACGTTTTAATGGTTCAAGATCTTTCTTCAGAGCTTCCCGGGCCCTGAATATCCTTGATTTAACTGTTCCGATTTCTGTATCCAAAACTTCCGCTATTTCCTCATAGCTGCATCCTTCGAAATCCTTCAGGACGAGCGGGGAGCGGAGTTTTTCCGGAAGCCTGTTAACAGCGTCACGCACCACAACTTTTATATCGAAATTATCCGGCGAGTCGACCGTCACCTTCTCCGCGTCATCGCTGGATAAATAAGTGAAGACGCTTCTGATCTTAACTTTGCGCAGGTGGTCGCGGCACTTATTGATGGTTACGCGGTAGAGCCAGGTTGTGAACCGCGACTGAAAACGGAATGTGTGAAGTTTATGATAAACGACAATAAAAACTTCCTGTGAAATATCGTCCACATTCCTCGCGTCGCCCAGCGTTGCGTAGATCAGGTTTCTCACCTTTTCCTTGTGCCGGGACACCAAACGGGTAAATGCCGCCTGATCTCCGTCGTTGAACGCGTTGATCAGAGAATAATCATCATCCAATGTAAAAATTGCTTGTGCTTGGGGCATAACAGGTTTTTCTTCGTTTTCCATAAATTTTGACGCCTGAACAGTTAATTTGTTCCGTGAATATGTACCAATATCAGTTACACAAACGTCACGGGAAATCCAATTCCGATGAACGGCAAAATCCCGTTTTATCCGGTCTTCTCAGACTTTGCGGTACTTAACTTCGCCGCCTCCGAAAACGACAACTCCCTTGATCATCAGGACATTCTGCCCGGGGACTATCTCTTTCGGATCGGTATATAATTTATTCGAGAAACCTCCGAAGATCGGAGTAACGTCTACTTTCACGTTCCAGTTTGAAGGAACGATAAATTCCACACCGCCGAATATCGCGACGATATCTATCGTCTGTTTATCCTCTGCCATTTTGCAATTGGTCAGATCAATTTCAGAGCCGCCGAAGATTGCAGTCACCTGTCCGCCGCGAAAATTATTGGTATAAACAGTCTTTGCTCCGCCTCCAAAGATGGTGACATCATCAAGCGAATCGTTATCGACTGATTTCTCTGAAGTGAAGAAATTTTTCGGATAATTTTTTGTTCTTTTTTTTCTGAACATAAGGTGAGAACCGAACAAAATAATAAGCACGGGAACAATGATGTCCCATCCTATATAGATATCGGTAAAAATCTTAGGGACCATCAATCCTGCGCCTATTACCAGGAGCACAATTCCGGCTGTTTTTGATCTTGAATAAAGAATATTAAGCAAACCGATCGCGATCAGTAAAGAAGGGAGCGAAAATATAATTTCAGCGTAACCATAAGGGAGCATATTGAGATTATCCAGTAAAATCAATACTCCCGCGGCTATAATTATAAGCCCTGCTATGACCCGGCCGTTGTTTTTCTGCTCATTTTCCATAATTTTCTCACTTGGAATTTTAAAAAAAATATAACTTTACCTAAAATACTAAAACTGAATTATCCAAATTAAATATTTTTGATGAACGGAATTTTTTATGGTATGAAAAACATAACAAGCAAGTCAAAAAAAATATTTTTAAATTTAACTTTGATGATACCCATTAAGTATTTATTATTGCATTAAATCTCTACTGAAAATAAAACACCAAAATCATTTAAATTAAGCTGGCCAATGAGGATTGATAGACTTTTTACAAATCAAAAAAGCGACCCCTTCGCATCTTTTACGTTCGAACCAAGATCATCAGAAATCAGGAACCCGGACGGCTCAATAATTTTCTCTATGCAGAGTGTTATGGTGCCAAACTCCTGGTCACAGGTTGCTGTTGACATTTTGGCACAGAAGTATTTCAGAAAGGCAGGCATTCCGAAATTTCTGAAAAAAGTTAAGGAAGAGGGAATCCCTGAATGGCTCCAGGCTTCTGAGGCAGACACAAAAAAAATAGAAAAATTACCTCCCGAAGAAAGATATTCCGGCGAGACCGATGCGCGGCAGGTGTTCCACCGCCTCGCAGGGTGCTGGACTTACTGGGGCTGGAAAGGAAATTATTTCTCCTCTGAAGAAGACGCCAAAAACTTTTACGATGAAACCGTATATATGCTTGCCAACCAGATGGCAGCGCCGAACAGCCCGCAGTGGTTCAACACGGGCCTTAACTGGGCATACGGAATTACCGGCCCGGCACAGGGACACTACTATGTAGATTACCAGTCAGGTAAACTCACAAAGTCACAGGATGCCTATACACATCCTCAGCCGCACGCCTGTTTCATCCAGTCCGTTTCTGACGACCTCGTTAACAGCGGCGGCATTATGGATCTCTGGGTGCGAGAAGCAAGATTATTTAAATACGGATCAGGAACCGGCACAAACTTTTCCGATATCCGCGGCGAGAGTGAAAACCTCAGCGGCGGCGGCAGATCTTCCGGACTGATGTCCTTTCTGCGTATCGGCGACCGTTCGGCAGGCGCTATTAAATCGGGAGGAACTACCCGCAGGGCCGCCAAGATGGTGTGCTTGGATTTAGACCACCCGGATATCGAAGCATTCATCAACTGGAAAGTTATTGAAGAGCAGAAGGTTGCGTCGCTCGTAACAGGTTCAAAGCTGAATAATCAGCACCTTAACGAGATAATGAAAGCCTGCTACGCCGACCATCCTGAAAACGACAGGTTCAATCCCCGTTCAAACATAAAATTACAGAAGGCGATAATCCAGGCCAGGAAAGCGCTTATCTCTCAGAACTATGTCGACAGAGTCATACAGCTTGCAAAACTCGGGTACAAGTCTATCGAGTTCCCGACTTATGACGTTGACTGGACATCTGAAGCATACGGCACAGTATCCGGACAGAATTCAAACAACTCCATACGCGTAACGAACGAATTTATGAACGCTGTTGAAAATAACGGCAGCTGGAACCTTTATAACCGTATCGAGAAACGTAATGCGAAAAAAGAGAGCAGAGAACCAAAACCCGTCAGGGTCCTGAATGCACAGGATCTCTGGGAAGACATTGCCTATGCAGCGTGGACTTCAGCGGATCCCGGAATACAGTACCACACTACAATTAACCAATGGCACACCTGCCCCGAAGGCGGAGAGATCAGGGCATCGAATCCCTGCAGCGAGTATATGTTCCTTGACGATACCGCGTGCAACCTTGCTTCGCTCAACCTTCTTAAGTTTTACGACACTGAAAAAGCAAGTTTCAAAATCAACGACTACATCCACGCGTCAAGGATCTGGACAATGATCCTCGAAACCAGCGTGCTGATGGCACAGTTCCCGAGCCAGGAAATCGCGCAGCTCAGTTACGAATACAGGACACTGGGATTAGGCTATGCCAACCTCGGCACGCTGCTGATGGTCCAGGGAATTCCTTATGACAGCCCTGAAGGTTTCGCGATGTGCGGCGCAGTTACTGCTATTATGCATATGACCGCCTACTCGACTTCCGCGGAGATGGCAAAAGAATTCGGCGCGTTCCCGAAATTCAATGAGAACCGCGCGAATATGCTCCGCGTTATTAGGAACCACCGCAGGGCCGCTTACAGTGTTCCTACTTCGGAATATGAAGGGCTCTCTGTTTTCCCGGTCGGACTTGATGCAGAGCATTGCCCTGAAGACCTCCTGATCGCCGCACAGAAATGCGCGGACCAGGCGCTGGAACTCGGCGAGCAGTACGGATACAGGAACGCTCAGGTTACTGTTATCGCTCCGACAGGCACTATCGGACTTATTATGGACTGCGACACCACTGGCATAGAACCTGATTATGCTTTAGTTAAATTTAAGAAACTCGCGGGCGGCGGATATTTTAAGATCATCAACGAATCCATTCCCCCTGCATTAAAGCACCTCGGCTATAAAGATGAGGAGATCACTTCCATCATCCGCTACGCCAAAGGAAGCGGCACACTAAAGGGCGCGCCTTACATCAATTTCGAATCTCTCGTGGCGAAAGGCATTCCTGAAGAAGTACTTGCTGAACTGGACAAGATGATGCCTCAGGTTTTCGAAATCGGTTTTGCTTTTAATAAGTTTACCATACCGGTTGAAATCCTCACGGGAAAACTCGGTTTTACCAATGAAGAAATCGATTCTTTCGATTTCGATCTGCTCAAACTGCTCGGATTCTCAAAACAGGAAATTGCCCACGCCAATGACTTCATCTGCGGTACGATGACTGTCGAGAATTCACCTTACCTGAAACACGAGCACTACCCTGTATTTGACTGCGCCAGCAAGTGCGGCAAAAAAGGGACAAGGTTCATCCGCCCGGCAGCTCACATAAAGATGATGGCTTCGGCGCAACCGTTTATTTCGGGCGCTATTTCCAAAACGATCAACCTTCCCAACCAGGCAAATGTTGACGATGTTAAAGACGCCTATATGCTCTCCTGGCATCTCGGCATAAAAGCAAACGCTATCTACCGCGACGGTTCAAAACTTTCACAGCCGCTCAATACAACCACCGAGCAGGAACTTGAAGCAATCCTGGAGGAAAAGGACAAAAATGATATTGTCAAAATAGCGGAGAGGATCGTCCACCACTACATAGCCAAACGCAGGAGACTGCCGGACCGCAGGAACGGATATACCCAGAAAGCCAAAATAAACGGCCAGTCGGTTTACATTCGTACTGGCGACTACGAAAACGGCCAGCTTGGTGAAATCTTCATAGATATGCACCGGGAAGGGGCGACGGTAAGAAGCCTGCTGAACTGCTTCGCTATTTCTATATCGCTTGGTCTTCAGCACGGCGTTCCGCTTGAAGAATTTGTTGATGCTTTTGTTTTTACAAGGTTTGACCCCAGCGGCGTGGTCACCGGAAACGCCAGGATCAAAATGGCAACATCCGTGATCGATTATATCTTCCGCGAACTCGCGGTAAACTATCTCGGCAGGAAAGACCTTGCCCACGTGGATGACGACGAAATTCAGTCGAAAGCATCAAGTAAAAAAATCGAACCTGATTTTGAAGACGAAGAAACACCGGGTGAGCATTTCACCGGAAAAGACTCTCAGCCTTTCAGCGTAGCTGAAACTGTAGATAACAACGGCGCGCAGCCGCTGGCAATCTCAGCGGAGTCCGCTACTCTAAAACAGAAAGTTAAGCAGGCGCGTGAGTATGGTTATACCGGCGATGTATGCCCGGAGTGCCACAGCTTTAAGATGGTGCGAAACGCCACCTGCCTTAAGTGCCTGAACTGCGGAGCGACCACCGGCTGCAGTTGATTCTGAAATTCTACTCACAAAAAAGCGGAGAAGTTTTCTCCGCTTTTTTGATTTAAATAAATCCGGCCGGCAACACTACTTTATCAATCCCATCATTATAATTATCCTCAGCTGCAGGTAATAAAAAAGGCTGTCATTTTGAAACAGCCTCGCTAAAAAATCAAATTAGAATTTGGGACTTATTCTCCGGTCCTCTGCCCCGTAGTCAGGTCGAAAATCCTTCTCGCGCCCATATAGCGCTTGCTGTAATAATTGTCCTCAAGAGAACTTACTGTCACGCCGAGTTTCGAACTTGCGTGTGCAAATAAATTATCACCAATGTAAATGCCAACGTGCCCCGGCCTTACCCTGCGCCTTGTATTGAAAAAGACGAGGTCTCCCGGTTCCAGATCTGACATTTCTTCTATCTCCTCGCCCATTGTATACTGTTCGCGAGCACTGCGCAGGATGGGGATTTCGAATGCGTCCTTGTAAACGCTCTGTGTAAAAGCCGAACAGTCAATTCCCCTCGTTGAGGTCCCGCCGTATTTATACGGAGTATCATACCATTTGACGATTTGCATAAAAACTTTATCAAGCAGATTTGAGCGGGCAGGATCATTAAACCGGTGTTTTTTCAGCGTATCATACTGCGCGAGCACCTGCTCGATTTTTATTTTATTTACAGGCGGAACGTAATCTTCCAGTTCTGTGTCTTCCTCCTCATTGAGGTTGACCAGTTGGGAAGGGGCCTGCACAGTATCCTGCTCCTGGTAACGCTGAACTGTGTTCCCGCTGTTTTCGTCTTCTTTAGCAGAACCGCCGTACCGGACGGATGATGTGGATGGCGCGCAGCCGGAAACCAGCAGCATCAAAAACAAAGAAAGCAGTACGGCCCGCTTTAAAGTAAAACGGGCTCCTGATGTGAGCCCGCCAAAAATTTTATAAAAAATAATCACTATGGCTAACCCAGATAGGCTCTCAGATTTTTACTTCTGGAGGCGTGCCTGAGCCTTCTGATCGCTTTTTCCTTTATCTGCCTAACTCTCTCACGGGTAAGGTTAAATCTTTCTCCGATTTCTTCGAGAGTGAGCGAGTGCTCTTTATTAAGCCCGAAGTATAATCTGATAACTTCAGCTTCCCTCTCGGTAAGCGTGGAAAGCGCCCTCTCGATTTCCATCTTGAGGGATTCGATCATCAGAACGGTATCAGGCGAAGGCTGCTGATCATTCGAAAGGACATCGAGGAGCCGGTTGTCTTCGCCCTGCGCAAATGGCGCGTCCATAGAAACGTGCCGGCCGGAAATCTTAAGCGTATCGGCAACTTCATTCTCGTCCATATCGAGCTCGTGGGCAAGTTCCTGGGCGCTTGGCTCGCGCTCGTATTCCTGCTCGAGGTTGCTGTATGCTTTTCCGATTTTATTTAACGCGCCGACCCTGTTAAGCGGAAGCCTTACGATTCTTGACTGCTCGGCAAGCGCCTGGAGGATTGACTGCCTGATCCACCAAACCGCATAGGAGATAAACTTAAATCCGCGGGTTTCATCAAAACGTTTTGCGGCTTTGATTAGGCCAAGATTTCCCTCATTGATCAAATCACCAAGGGAAAGTCCCTGATTCTGATACTGCTTTGCAACGCTCACTACGAAACGAAGATTAGCCTTCGTGAGGGCATCCAGAGCAGTCTGATCTCCCTTTTTAATCCTGATCGCAAGTTCAATTTCCTGGTCAGGAGTAAGAAGGTCGACCTTGCCGATCTCCTGAAGATATTTATCAAGAGACTGGCTTTCCCTGTTGGTATATTGTTTAGTGATTCTCACTAATTAGTTCTCCTTAAATTATCAATATTTACTGAGTCGACGACTGCCACAATTGAAGCGTCGACCGGTGCAAAATCCACGGGCAGAGGTATTACCGCCTCGCTCGCGGTTATGTATAAAATGTATTCTCCCGGGCCGGAACCGACGGTATCGATCGCAACAATCGGTTCACCCAGCTTTTCGTAATCACTGTTCATAGGCTGAATAAACATCATCTTGGAGCCGTGGATGGCTTCATACTTTCTGGTTGCCCAGATATTTCCGATGACTTGGCCTAAAAACATTAATTTATTCTGTTAGAAATTAAACTGCAAAAATAAGGTTAAATATAATATGGTACAATGAAGAAAAAATTCGCCAAAACCAGTGGAATTGGCTAAAAAAGCTAATTTCCGTGGTACGGAATATCAAGTTTATCGACGATCGCCATAACAACGGCGTCCACCGGCTTGTTCTTTGTGATAGTGGTCTGCCTGGCAGAACTGCCCGTGGCAACCAGTACAATTTCGCCGTCCCCTGCCCCGACACTGTCAACCGCCACAACAAAACTCTCCTTCTCCTGCATCTTCAGATCAAGCTGTTTTACGATAAGGAGTTTTGATCCTGTAAGGCTGTCGTCTTTGCGCGTGGCCCAGACCGTTCCGATTATTTTACCTAATATCACTCTCTTTTCCTTCTGAACTCATTTCTAAAATTTGTAATCCGGTATTCCGGTATTTCTTCGCGTCTCCGGTGACTATCGTCAGATTATTCAGTTTTGCCAGTACGCAGAAAAGCTGATCGCGTACATTGCTGAAATATTTTTCAAACGCTTTCGTATTAAGACCGTACCTAGCAGGTATACCAAGGATATGAAGCGCGTTCAGCAGATTTCTGATCTGCGATTCTTCGTGCTCAACTGCAGCAAAGCTATACAACTCGGAAACATTGAATACCGAAGTATAGCAGGTTCCTGTAAACATCAATCTGTCCAGTAAACCGTGACCCGGATTAATGAGATAATCCGCAAGAACGTCGGTTTCGATCAGATATTCCTGCTTGCTGATAACTGCTCCGTGTATTTGGCATCAAATTTACTTCCGCTAAGTTTGCCTTTGCTCAATACGAAATTTAATGCAACATCCTCCGGGATCCGCTGTACCGGAGCGATCCTGCCGGCAAGACTTTTTTCTTCCGGCGAAGGTGTAAATTTATTTGTATTAGATGCCCCCAAGGGCTCTTTTGTTTCCATCAAAGTGTTAAACTGTTAACGGTGGAAACTTGTTCCGTCCAGGTAATTCTGGACGTCGAAAAATTCAGCAACGGTTTTCCCAACGTCCGCGAAGGAATCGCGTATTCCGAGGTCTTCACCAAA
Source organism: uncultured Ignavibacteriales bacterium (assembly GCA_903843135.1). GTDB lineage: Bacteria > Bacteroidota > Ignavibacteria > Ignavibacteriales > Ignavibacteriaceae > JABWCL01. Next base: position 19,319 of record CAIMOS010000150.1, read on the forward strand.
CTTTCCTTTCCTGTAATAAAGGAGCGGAACATACTCGCGGCTATGATCGGTGCTCGGAGTTGTCGGGTCGTTTCCGTGATCAGCCGTAATGATCAGAGCGTCAGATTCATCAAGTTTATCAAGGATTTTCGGCAGGAACCTGTCGAAATCCTTCAGCGCGTTCCCGAAACCTTTCGGGTCGTTGCGGTGGCCGAAATAGACGTCGAAATCAACAAGGTTTGCGAAGATAAAGCTGTTGCTCTGCTTCTTCAGGTAACTTTCGATTTTATTACAGCCTTCAAGGTTTGACTTGGTATGATCTTTCACCTTCAGCCCGCGGCCGTTGAATAAGTCATCGATCTTTCCGATGCCTATCGTATTAATGTCATTATCTTTAAGAATGTCGATTATCGTATCATCCGGCGGATCCATTGAGAAATCGCGTCTGTTGGTAGTGCGTTTATACTTGCCGCTGCTTCCAACGAATGGCCTGGCAATGACCCTGCCGACTTTATAAGGTTCTTTTAAAATTTTGTGCCTGGTAATTTCGCATATCTTATAGAGCCTGTCGAGAGGTATCACATCTTCGTGCGCCGCGATCTGAAATACTGAATCGGCGGAGGTATAAATGATCGGAAAGCCGGTCTTGACGTGTTTATCACCAAGTTGTTGGATTATTTCCGTACCGGATGCGGCAATATTTCCAAGGTAACCTTTGCATCCGGTCTCTTTGAGGAACGCCATCATCATATCGATCGGGAATCCGTCAGGAAAATAACTGAAATCGAAATCAAGTATCAGTCCGCCCAACTCCCAATGGCCTGTCGTGGAGTCTTTTCCTTTCGAGACTTCTTTTAATTTGCCGTGAGAGGCAGTAGGGAATGAAACGCGGGGAACACCTTTGATATCAGTTATATTGCCAAGCCCGAGTGATTTCAGATTAGGAAGTTCAATCCCTCCTACGGCATTGGCAATATTGCCGAGGGTATTGCTTCCCTCATCGTGATAAAACACCGCGTCAGGAAGCTCGCCAACTCCGACACCATCCAGGACTATGACAGCAAAATTGTTAATGGTTTCTCCGGGGGTTAATTGACATTACGGACTTTATTTCCGCCGCTCTTAATTGCGTTATTCAATGCCTGGCGGGCGTTATTGAATACTTCATCGATCTTTGGCCTGGTGGCGGAAGCCAGCCCGATAGACACAGTAGTCGTGATCTGCTTGGAAACAAGAGGCACAGGCGTACGCGCGATTTTCGTCCGGAGTTTATCTGCCCAGATCTGAGCGTCGGAGGAACTTGTGTTAAAAAGAAAAACACCGAATTCATTTTCATCTGTGATACCCATTGAAATGAACGGATTCAATTCATCCCTTAGTACCTCCGCTACAGTTTCAACTATTTTTGCGCCGGGATTGGTATCGAAAAAAGAAGTAGGATTCTGATGATCGTCAATTTTTATAAGGGCAAACGCGGCGGGTATTCCCAAGTCAGTCACCCTCACGTGATCTTCAATGGCCTTTTCCCTGAATGCTTTTTTATTCAGCAGTCTTGTAGACGGATCAATAGAGATATAACTCATTATCTTCACTGTAGTGGAAAGATAATATATAGAGAACGCGATAAGGTTGGATGCGCCTTTCAGGAAGTTGACGTCTTCGTTCGAATACAAGTTCTTTTTTACGTTTTCAAAACAGAGCACGCCAAAAGTCATATCATTAAAGATAAGTGGAATGGCCAGGAAAGAACCGTCATACTTAACGGGGTCCTTTTTGCCGTACCTCTTATACTCGGTTGTTGAAGTGTCCGATATTTTCACCGGAAGGCCGGCGTTAATACACTTTCCGACAAGGGTGTTGCTTAGTTCAATTTCAAATCCCTCCGGGACATACTCAATAGTCGGGATATTGTTTATGACGCGCAGTGTTGTGAATTTCTGGTGCAGCGGCTGGTAATAGACAAGAGCAAACGCATTATAGTCAACAAAACTGCCGACGGCTTTCTGGACGGAGTTAATAATATCGGTTTCATTATTATATCCGAGTGTCGGATCGATGAACTGAACAAAACCGTGGAGGCGGCGCTTAGCAACCGACTCGGTATATTTGAGTTCGAAAAGATTAAGCAAAATTGTAATCAGCCGGACGTACCTGCCGAGTGAATAGATATGTTCAATTCCGTATTTATCCTTCATCAGCGAGTCAATCGCGAGTATTCCGATAAGGATACTCTGATGGAACATTGGGACGCCGACAAAACTTCTGATGTTCTGAGGAGTTTTATAGTAAATGATATTATCGGTTTCGGAAGTTGCGACAATCTCGGAGAGAAGTTCCGGCTCCCCGTTCATTACTATCTTACTCAGAATGTCATTCTCAATATCAAACTTCCTCTCATATACATCTTTTGAGTTGGAGACAAACTTCTCAACTGAAAGCATCTGACGCTTACGGTTATAGAGAAACAAAATAGCCGTATGAGCTTCGTAAGAGTCTTTTATTATAGTGAGAATCTTTTCCAGTACAAATAAAAACTGCTCGTTCTCCTTGATGTTAACAGGGAATTCTTCATTGGCAATTTCATTGTATTTTTCTTTGAGGTCAGCTGGGCGAACCACCGTTCTGACGCCGCCGATTCTGTTAAGGTTAAAGTCATCGATGATGCCGTCAAGTCGTTGTTGATTTCTGCTGATCACCTTAAAGGCGCTCTCTTCTTCACTGAATCTGGCGACGGGATCAACAGGGGCATCTGGTTCTGGAATTTGTTTATTTGCCGGAGTTTCTTCACCCACGGGAGGAGGCTGAAAATCTGCGAGTTTTTTTGCGTTCCTGCGGTTGAGGATATTTACAGTTATGAATCCCCCGTAAACGACCGCCAGAATTACTGCCGAAACCTTAAAAACCATATCATCGATAAAAAAGATGAGCCCTATCAGGAGTGGGAATACCAGATAGTGCAACAAATTACTGAAACGAAAATTTGTATTAAAGTTGTCTGCAGCCACAAAAAAAATTAGTTTTATTAATGCAATATAGCGAAGAACTGCAATTAAATTATCATATTTTTAACGATTCTCATCAGGTCAGCGCGCCCCTCGCCGTTAACCGAAGAATAGAAAACAAGATCCTCCTTAAGTTTATGCCCCGGGAATTCAGCTAAGAAATTTTTAACTGCCGAAGACCTCTCCCGCTGATTAAGTTTGTCAACCTTATTCATTACGAGCAGGGATTTATACCCCTTCGCCGAGAAGAAATGATACAACTCAATATCTGATTTTTGCGGTTCAAGACGGCTGTCCATAATATGAACTACCAGTTTTATGTCCCTTCCCGAGTTCAGATATCCAAGAATAAGTTTGTTCCATTTTTCTTTTTCATCGGCCGCCGCTTTTGCGTAACCGTATCCAGGTAGGTCAACAAAGTATACTTTTTTATCCGCGGTATAAAAATTAAGTGACCTTGTTTTGCCGGGAGTGCTGCTCACCTTGGCCAGGTTCTTCACTTTGAAAAGGGAATTAATAAGGGAAGATTTACCTACATTTGATCTTCCGCATAGCACAAACTCCGGCGTACCCGCCGGCGGCAGATCCTTAAGTGTAAAAACCGTTTTAAATAATTCGATTGTCATCTGTACAAAAAAAAAGAGTAACCGGAAAGGTTACTCTTAAAATAACTAAGTTAACAGAATTATCAGCTATTGGCTTCTTTAGCCGGCAACTGGGCATTTTCCTGCTCAGCGCGTTTTTTAGCTTTTTTCTCTTCTTTCTTCTGAGTTTTTTCTTCTTTACGTTCGGCAGCAAGCTGATTAACTACATCGTTATAGTCAACCAGTTCGATGATCGCCAGTTCGGCAGCATCGCCCTGACGGTGTCCGAGTTTAATAACTCTTGTATAGCCGCCTTTTCTGTCGCCTATTTTTTCCATTACTTCGCCAAAGAGAGCTTTGCCGGCTTCTTTGCTCTTGATTTCGCTCATAACAAGGCGCTTGCTGTTCAAGTCACCCTTGCGTGCTTTGGTGATTAATGGTTCAACAAAAGTCCTGAGTTCTTTTGCTTTTGCAACAGTTGTCTTGATCCTTTTGTGAAGAATCAAGGAGGTTGCTAAGTTTCTGAGGAGCGCGTCTTTGTGGGAAGCGGTTCTCTTTAATTTTCTGCCTTTTACCTGGTGTCTCATTTTAAATCTCTGAACAAATTAATTGTTTTCGTTTTCTTCTTTTAAGTATTTATCTACATCCATCCCGAACTGGAGCCCAAGATTCTCAACGATCTCCATTAATTCAGCGAGGGATTTTCTGCCGAAGTTCCTGAACTTCAGCATTTCTGATTCGTCTTTCCTTACGAGGTCAGAAATCGTTCTGATGCTTGCTGCTTTTAAGCAGTTATGTGACCTGACGCTTAATTCAAGATCATCGACGCTTGTGTTAAGCATTTTACGGATGCGCTCTTTTTCTGTGTCCATTTTAGGTTCAGCGCTTCCTTCTTCCTGGCCGTCAAGGTCAAGATTGATGAAAAGCTGCAGGTGGTCCTTCAGAATTTTTGCTGACTGAGTAAGTGCATCATCCGGAGTAATAGAACCATCAGTTACAATTTCGACAGATAATTTTTCGTAATCATTACGGTCGCCGATACGGACGTTCTCAATATCGTATTTAACGTTCTTAATCGGAGTGAAAACAGAATCCACAGGAATCACGCCTAAAGTGAAATCCGGGGCTTTATTTTCGATAGCAGGGACATAACCTCTGCCGCGGCCGAACCTTAATTCAACATCAAATTTTGCACCTTTATTAATGGTCGCAATATGCAGGTCAGGATTCAATATTTCGATATCATTTGTCTGTTTCTGAATATCTCCGGCAGTAAATTTGGACTCACCGTTAAATGAGAGATCCACTTTTACCGGTTTCTTACTTAGGAGCTTTAACCTGACCTGTTTGAGGTTAAGAATAATTTCAGTTACATCTTCAACGACTCCCGGAATAGAGGTGAATTCGTGAAGAACACCGCTGAATTTAACTGCCGTAATGGCAGCACCGCTTAGTGAGGAAAGCAGTACCCTTCTCAGGGAATTACCCAAAGTTACTCCATAACCTCTCTCCAACGGCTGAAGTACAAATTTGCCGTAAGTATTAGAGTAGGTACCCTCATCTAATACAACTGCTTCGGGCATTTTTAAGTTGAATGCATTCATTTACTAAACCTGTTATTATTCTTAAATTATTACTTAGAGTACAACTCGACAACGAGCTGCTCGTTAGCGTTAAGCGGAATTTCCGAACGCTCAGGGACCTGTACAAAAGTTCCTGTGAGGCTTGCTTTATCGACCTGTAACCACGAGTACTGGCTGTCCTTTGTTCTCTTAAGAGAATTATGGATAGCATCAAGCTTTTTGCTCTTCTCTTTAATCTTTATAACGTCACCGGGGGCAACGATAAATGACGGGATATCCACGAGTACATCATTCACCAGGATGTGTCTGTGTCTGACCAGCTGGCGTGATGATTTACGGGAAGGAGCGAAGCCAAAACGGTAAACGACGTTATCGAGTCTTCTTTCAAGAAGTTTTACCAGGTTTTCGCCGGTAATACCCTTCTGACGTGAAGCTTTTTCAAATGAATTGTGGAACTGTGTTTCAAGCAGTCCGTAAATCCTTTTGATTTTCTGCTTCTCTCTTAACTGAATACCGTACTCTGATATTTTAGACCTGCGGGAAGAACCGTGCTGTCCCGGAGGATAATTTCTTTTTTCAAGAGGGCATTTCTCAGTTAAGCACTTCTGCCCTTTTAAATATAATTTCTGTTTTTCTCTTCTGCATAACTTACACACAGAACCTGTATATCTTGCCATTCTATTCTATCTCCGCTCTCTTTATACTCTTCTTCTCTTTGGTGGCCTGCAACCGTTGTGCGGGATCGGGGTAACATCTTTAATAGATGAAATTTCCAATCCGACTGTGCTTAATGCACGGATAGCAGATTCTCTTCCCGATCCGGGGCCTTTAACTTTAACTTCAACTTTTCTTAGTCCGAGGGCATAAGCTTCTTTTGCTGCTGCTTCGGCTGTAACCTGCGCTGCATAAGGCGTGTTCTTCCTTGAACCTTTGAAGGAGTTCCTTCCTGCTGTTGACCAGGAAATTGTGTTCCCGTAGATATCGGTAAGAATAATGTGAACATTATTAAAAGTTGCTTTTACGTGGGCAACTCCTGTACTATCTACAACGGATTTCTTTTTAACTTTTTTTGCGGCTTTTGCCAAGGTCTATACTCCTGTGAATATATTAATTATTTCTTAGCGGCTACTTTTTTCTTGCCGGCTACAGTTTTGCGTTTACCTTTTCTGGTACGCGAGTTTGTACGCGTCCTCTGGCCTCTCACGGGCAATCCCCTTCTGTGACGGATACCGCGATAAGTACCGACGTCCATAAGGCGTTTTATGTTCTGCTGAACCTCGGAGCGAAGGGCTCCTTCCACTTTATAATCCGCCTGAATAACAGTACGGATAGCGGCAACTTCATCTTCAGTGAGAGCAGACACTTTTTTGTTGGGGTCTACTTTTGCTTTTTCGATAATTTCAGCGGCGAACTTCTCACCGATCCCGAAAATATACTGAAGACCGTAATATAGTTTTTTGTTTTTTGGTAAATCTACACCGGCTATACGTGCCAATTAAAATCTCCTTTAATTATCCTTGACGTTGTTTGTGTTTGGGATTCTTTTCGCAAATAACCCGCACAACACCTTTTCTCTTGATGATCTTGCAGTTTTCGCAGATCTTTTTTACTGATGCTTTAACTTTCATTTTAGGTCCTTATTTATATCTGTAAGTAATACGGCCTTTGGTAAGATCGTAAGGTGAAATCTCCAGGGAGACTTTATCACCAACCAGAATTTTAATAAAATGCATTCTCATTTTACCGGAAATATGAGCAAGGATCTCGTGGCCGTTGTCTAACTTTACCTTAAAGTAAGCGTTAGGCAGGGTCTCTGTCACGATTCCGTCTATTTTAATAGGGCCTTGTTTACTCATTATTTAACAAACTGTTAATATTTCCGGTTCTTTATCGTTAATTAAAATTGTATGTTCAAAATGCGCTGACGGCTTGCGGTCTTTTGTAACTATTGTCCATCCGTCGTACGCTACTCTTACTTCATATTTTCCTAAGTTGACCATTGGCTCTATTGCCAGTGTCATCCCGTTCTTCAGTTTAGGCCCTGTTCCCTTTTTCCCGAAATTCGGGATCGAGGGGTCTTCGTGTAAATATTTACCGACTCCGTGTCCCGTGAGGTCTCTTACGATTGAAAACCCGCGACTTTCGCAGTGGACCTGGACTGCATTAGAAATATCGTGAAGCCTGTTCCCCACAACCGCCTGTTTGATTCCGAGATAAAGAGACTCCTCGGTGGCCTTCATCAAATCTGTTTTTTCAGTCGAGATCTCTCCGACTGCGACGGATAAAGCTGCATCCCCAAAAAATCCGTTCTTAACAACCCCTACATCAATCGAGATGATCTGACCGCTTTTCAGTTCCCTGCTTCCGGGGATACCGTGTACTACTTCTTCATCAATCGAGGCGCAGATCGAACCGGGGAATGGAGGCGTATTCATCTGCCTGTATCCCTTAAACGCCGGTTTTCCGCCCCTGGAAAGAATATGGTCCTCGGCCATTTTATCAAGTTCAATTGTTTTAACCCCCGCTTTCACATTCTTTTTTAGCAGATCAAGAACTTCTGCTACAATCTTACAGCTCTCCCTTATGTAGTCAACTTCTGTTTTAGACTTTATTAAGATCACTAAATCAGCGGCGGCCTTTAATTTTACCTGATTTCATAAATCCGTCGTAATGCCGCATCAATAAATGCGATTCAATTTGCTGCAGTGAATCAAGAGCAACACCGACTATAATCAGCAAGCTTGTTCCTCCGAAGAACGCTGAAAATCTGCCGGAGACTCCAAACTGGGAGATAAATGCCGGAAGGATCGCGATGATCGCAAGGAACACTGAACCCGGAAGAGTGATCTTTGTTAATATATTATCAATAAACTCAGAAGTAGCTTTGCCGGGACGAATACCGGGGACAAAACCTCCCTGTTTCTTCATCGTATCAGCAACTTCTTTCGGATTGAAAGCAATTGCTGTATAAAAATAGGTGAAGAATACAATCATCAGTGCATATAAAAACGAATACACCGGTGATGTGTATACAAAATAGGTTGCAACTGACTGTAAAAATTCGCTGTTCGGGAAGAATGAAAGAACTGTATTAGGAATGAACATAATCGACTGAGCGAAGATTATGGGCATTACACCTGCCGTGTTAACTCTTAAAGGAATATACTGTGTAACACCGCCGTAAACTTTTCTTCCTACAACCCTCTTGGCGTACTGTACAGGTATTCTTCTCGTACCCTGAGTAACAAGAATAACGCCCGCAATAATGAGGACCATAAGAATGAGAAGAATAATTTCAATAATAAGGCCTCTCTGGCCGGTAGAGAGCATTTGATACTCATCAAGTACTGCATACGGGAAACGGTCGATGATACCGATAAAGATTATCAAAGAGATACCGTTACCGATACCTTTTTCTGTTATCTGCTCGCCCATCCACATCATAAACATAGTGCCTGATGTAAGGATGATAATCGTTGATAAAGTCCAGAAAAATCCCTGAACTTCAACAGGAATTATAGGCAGTCCCTGGAAATCAATATTGTTCAGCCTGATAGTCACGCCCCACGCCTGCATAGCAGAAATCAGAACTGTACCGTAGCGTGTTAGCTGGGTGATCTTCTTACGGCCTTCTTCGCCTTCCTGCTGTAATTTTTGGAAGTACGGAACAACCGCGCCCATCAGCTGAATGATGATGGATGAGCTGATGTAAGGCATAATTCCAAGCGCGAAGATGGCAGCGTTCGAGAACGCACCGCCAACGAACAGATCGTACAAACCGAAAAGGTTATCGGAAGTAGAATTCTGCATTGCCTGGCTTAACAGCGTCGAGTCAATACCCGGGAGGGTTATGTGCGCTCCCAGCCTTACTATAACGAGTAATGACAGAGTATATATAATCCTCTGCCTCAGCTCGTGAATTTTAAAAATGTTTCTGAATGATTCGGTTAGTTTGGACATCTACTTAACTTATATCTTAGTGATTGTTCCGCCCGCCGCCGCGATCTTCTCTTCAGCTTTCTTACTGAATCCGTGGGCAACGATATTTATTTTAGCCTTCAGATCTCCGTCGCCCAGAATTTTGTAAGGGCGCAAAGCTGAAGAAATCAGTCCGCTTTTATAAAGCACTTTAGCATCAATTGTTCCTTCAGGTTTTTTACCATCGACAAATTTCTGCAACTGAGAAAGATTTACTACCTGGTAAACAACTTTGAAAGGGCTGTTAAAGCCAACTTTAGGAATACGACGCTGTAAAGGCATCTGGCCACCTTCGAACCACGCTCTGTGCTTCGCACCCGAACGCTGATTCTGGCCGTTCATACCTTTTGTTGAATATCCTCCGTGTCCGGAACCTTCGCCTCGGCCGATTCTTTTTCTCTTTTTCTTAGAGCCTTCAGCATATTTGAGATTACTTAAAAGATCCATCGCTCTTACCTGCCTTACTCTTTCACTTCTTCAATTTTTAATAAATGCTGCACTTTTTTGATCATACCGCGAATCTGCGGGGTATCATTATGGACGACAGAATAACTTGGACGGCCAAGGCCTAACGCTTTAATCGTGCGTTTCTGAGTTTCAGTTCTGTCTATAATACTTTTTGTCTGTGTAATTTTTAATTTTGCTGACATCTGCATACCCTTATATTAGCTGTTAAACAGTTCTTTAACTGTCATTCCTCTTTTGTTAGCCATTGTCCTGGCATCAATAAGATTTAATAAGCCAGATAATGTGGCTTTAACCTGATTGTGAGGGTTGCTGGAACCAAGAGACTTTGTTAAAACATCCTGAACACCCGCTGCTTCAAGCACAGCGCGGACACCGCCGCCTGCTATCAGCCCGGTACCCGGAGAAGCCGGCTTTAATAATACTCTGCCGGCACCGAATCTTCCGATGATCTGGTGAGGTATAGTGTTCTTAAACACGGTAACCTTGACGAGATTCTTCTTTGCGTCGTCAATACCTTTTTGGATTGCATCGGTAACTTCATTTGCTTTGCCGAGACCAACACCAACAACGCCCTGACCATTGCCCACTACCACAATCGCGTTAAAACCGAATCTTCTTCCGCCTTTAACCACCTTTGCTACGCGGTTAATGTGGACTACTTTCTCTTTTAAGTCTTGTGCTTCAATTGACTTTATGTTAGCAAATTTTTTCAAATTTAACTCCGATGAATTCCTAATTATAATTTCATTTTTATTATAGTTTCTTTGGCTGCCGGGGGAGGAGTCGAACCTCCACATACGGCTCCAAAGGCCGCTGTCCTGCCATTAGACGACCCGGCAGTACTTATATTATTTATTTAGAACTTAAGACCCTTTTCCCTGGCACCTTCAGCTAAAGACTGAATGCGGCCGTGGTATCTGTACCCGTTTCTGTCGAACACAACTTCTTTTATGTTCATATCAAGAGCGCGTTCAGCCAGAAAAGTTCCGGTGAGTTTGCTCTTAGATGTTTTTCCCTTAACTGTTTTTGCTTTTTCTGCAAGTTCTTTGTTAAGGGTGGAAACTGATAATAATGTTTTACCGGTTGTATCATCAATGAGCTGAGCGTAGATATGGTTGAGGCTTCTGTAAACGCTCAAACGCGGTTTCTCAGCTGTACCGGAAATTTTCTTCCGGATCTTCATCTTTGATCTTAAACGTAAATTGGATTCTTTCTTAATCATTTCAAATTCTCCTAAAACTATTTGCCTGCCGTTTTACCAGCTTTTCTTCTGATCTGTTCAGTGCTGTACTTAACACCTTTACCTTTATATGGTTCCGGTTCTTTGAATGAGCGGAGTTTAGCGGCAACCTGGCCGACCAACTGTTTGTCAATACCACTGATTACAATCTGTGTAGGAGTGGTTGACGCAACGGTGATCCCTGCCGGCGGCATAAAATAAATCGGGTGAGAGAATCCAAGGTTAATGAGAAGATTTGCACCTTTCTGCTCAACCTTATAACCAACACCAACGATATCGAGAGTTTTCGAATAACCTTCAGAAACACCGAGGATCATATTCTGGAGCAGGGCCCTCATAAGTCCGTGAAGCGCGCGATTCTCTTTCAGGTCATTAGGGCGCGTAAATACGTATTCGCCATTCTCTGTTTTCATCTCAATATTAGGATGAAGAGTTGAGCTAAGCTCACCTTTCGGTCCCTTAACCTTAATTTCATTGCCGCTAACGGAGACTGTTACTCCTTTAGGGACGGCTACAGGTTTTTTTCCAATTCTTGACACAGTAAAACTCCAAACTTAAATAATTACCAGATATAACAGAGAACTTCGCCGCCGACTGAAGCCAAACGAGCTTGTTTATCTGTCATTAATCCTTTAGATGTTGATATAACGGCAATACCGTAACCATTGTATACTCTCGGTAAAGACTCCGAATCAGCGTACTGCCTTAAACCGGGCTTGCTTATTCTTTTGAGGCCGGTAATGGCTGAACCGCCGTTTGTATATTTAAGCAGTATACGTATAACATTCTGCTTATTGTCTTCAATAATAGTATAATCATTAATAAATTTCTGCTGTTTAAGGATCTCAACGAGGCCCTTCTTTAAGTTCGAACAAGGGACATCAACTTTCCTCTTGTTGGCTTTGACAGCGTTTCTTACTCTTGTTAAAAGATCTGCAATCGGATCAGTTACGTTCATCTTTTTCTCCTATTACCAACTTGCCTTTTTAATTCCGGGAAGCTCACCGTTAAGCGCTTTTTCACGGAACACTAATCTTGAAATTCCGAATTTCCTGTAATAGCCTCTGGCCCTGCCTGTTGACTGGCAGCGGTTGTGGAGTCTTATCGGAGCGGAGTTTCTTGGCAACTGCTGCAATGCATCGTAATCGCCGTTAGCTTTTAACTCCTCGCGGATTTTCTTGTACTTTTCTACTAATCTTTTTCTCTTCTCTTCGCGTGCAAATAAACTTTTTCTTGCCATAAAAACTCCTCTTTATGCTCTTACTTCTTTTTTGCGGAACGGGAAACCAAACGCAGAGAACAATTCATAAGCTTCGTTATCCGTCATTGCTGTGGTAACAAAGGAAATGTCCATACCAAGGATCTTAACAACCTTGTCAACATTAATTTCCGGGAAAATAATCTGTTCCTTAACGCCGATGGTATAATTTCCGCGTCCGTCGAATGATTTATCGGAGAGTCCTCTGAAGTCTCGTACACGCGGTAAAGCGATGTTAATAAACCTGTCAAGGAATTCATACATCTGCTCTTTACGCAGAGTAACCATAGCGCCGATATTAACACCTTCGCGAAGTTTGAAGTTAGAAATCGCTTTCTTGGCTTTTCTTACGCTTGGTTTCTGACCGGTGATAGCTTCCAGGTCCTTTATAGCTTCTTCAAGTAATTTTGGATCAGATACTGCATCGCCAACACCGAAGTTAACTACGATCTTTACTAGCTTCGGTACCTGCATAACGCTGGTGTAGCTGAATTTTTTCATTAATGAAGGAACGATTTCCTTTTTGTAAACTGAGTGCAAACGGTTCGGAACTCTCTCCATCTTCTCGTTTGAAGCGGCTTTTACCGGTTCAGGGGCTTTTTTACCCTTCTGCTCAGTCTTCTCTCTTTTTTCCTGTTTGGATGCCATTTTTATTATAACCTTAAAAACTTATTTATTTAACGGGGAACATTTCACCGGTTTTACGGCTGACACGGGTTATTTTCTTCTTCTGTGTCTTCTCATCAAGAATTATTTTCGAACCGATACGTGTTGGTTCGCTCGTCTTAGGATCAAGGATCATAACGTTTGACGCGTTGATGGAAAGCTCTTTTTCGATAATGCCG
>CAIMOS010000151.1 GCA_903843135.1 uncultured Ignavibacteriales bacterium
TCCATAAATTAAGTTGTCAGGTTTGCATTTTTGAAGAATTAAAATTTGCGCCCTTTGCGATGAATCTTGGCGCCTTTGCGGTTAAGCATACCAAACCAAAGCCCAATGATGCGCCACAAAGCTTCCAAAATAAGTGCCCTAAAAGCTATTACCTCAGATAAATAGCCTTACTCACTCCCTTTTCCCCGTCACGCTGAGCAATAATAAAATAGACGCCTCCCGGCAAACCTGCTGATCCGGGCTTAAATTCATACAGATAAATCCCGGCACCAAGATAACCCGAGTGCAGCACTCCGCACCGTTCTCCGGCAGCATTATACACCAAAACTTCATACACTCCCCCGCGATTTACAACCAGAAGAATACTTGTCGATTCCGTAAACGGATTAGGAAAATTCTGCCTTAGCACGAAAGATTTCTGTTCATCATTCCTCCCCGGGAAGGAGACAGATTCGATGTCTTTCATAATATAATTATCAGGATCAAACTGGTAATCAAACGGCTCCCCTTTAAGAATAAAATTAAAAACCTGCGCGCTCTGATCATTAATCACGTTGAATACCGTATCTACGGATTCGGTTGTTATTTTAATTTTTACCGGCATAGTGAATATTCTGTTCCCGCCCTGCATCAGACTGAGCGATACCTTCCACAGGCCGTTGTCAAGTTTAGTCTTACTCCAGTCAATTTTGTAGGCGGGATATCCTTCGCCGTAGATCCATTCATCAAAAAAGTATCCGAGCGTCTGCCCTGTTTCACGTTCCATAATATTCCGGAACTCATCGGTAGTGATAGTCGAGTAGGAATATACGGGATCATTAGCGTATGCCTTAACTGCTTTAAAGAAAAGCGAATCGCCCAGTATCCCGCGGAGCATATGCAGCACAACACCGCCCTTCGCGTAAGTCCTTGCATAATCAAATATATAATACGGGTCGGCGAGATTTGTACTTACATACACCGGGCCCACAGCCGATTTCGCGATATTCATCTTCTGATCTACAAAATACCGGTAAGATGCTTTCCCCCCGGTACCTTCAAAATAAAGCGCCTCGGAATACGTTGCAAAACCCTCATTCAGCCAGATATTGCTCCAGTCGCGGCAGGTGATTTTGTCCCCGAACCACTGGTGCGACAATTCGTGCGCGATCAGATAATCCGCAAATCCTCCGATCGATGTAATCGTCTGATGCTCCATCCCGCCCCCCTTACCGAAAAGAACGTGCCCGTACTTCTCCTTAATGAACGGATACTCTCCGTACTTACTGCTGAAAAGTGAGAGCATTGAAGTAGTTTTGTCTATCTGCGATTTATATGCGTCAATTACGTCCTGCGGCAGATAGTGGTCTACGCGCATTGAGTCTATGCCGGAATATTTATAATATTGTGTATACAAAGAAAAGTCTGATATTGTTACGGCAATCAGATAGGATGATATAGGATAATTAGTTTGCCATTTATGGGTTTTAGTCCCGTTCCCGTTATCTGCGATTGTAATGAGTTTACCGTTCGAGACCGCCTTCAGCCCTGCGGGGACAGTGATATTTATTTCAGCGGAATCCGCTTTGTCGTCCGGCGAGTTTTTACACGGCCACCAGTCTTTCGCGCCGTTCGGCTGACTCAGAGTCCAAATGAAGGGTGTGGGGCCCGCACCATATCCAAAACTACCGAATCCGGTAGGAACGGGAAGCCCGCGGTAATAGATTATTAAACTCCGTTCTTCGTTCAACTGCATCGGGGTTAACAGATTAATTTTAATCTGTCCCAATGAATGATCGTAGCCTGCTTTAATATTCCCCTCATAAATACTGTCTGCAGTCATCGCGCTTGAAAGATCTATCTTTGCGCGCGATAGACCCGCAACTTTTGAAGTAAACTGTATTTCAACATTACCCCTTATATAAACCGGAGCTGTTTCAAAGATAAGATTAAGACTGTAATATTTAATGTCAATTGAATCATCAGAAGCGGCAAACGACTGCTGACTTATATTCCGCAGCCCCGCCGGATCTTTGCATATCCCCTCGCTCATAAACGATTGTCCGCTTAAATAAGAGGACAGAATGATCATCAAGGCAAAAAGATGCTTCATCTGAAATGTCACTCTGCTGACAATATCACTTATAAGTTTTTTTCATATATGCATAAGAACTTTTAATAAGTTCTTTCAGAACTTTAATATCTATATCCTCAAGCCGGGTTATATAAAGACAGGATTTGCCGGTTTTATATTTTCCCAGCTTCTTCAGCAGCTTATCGTAAGCCTCGAAACCACTCATTAAGTATATTGTAAGATTCTGCTTTCGCGGTGAGAAGCCGGTCATCATCCAGTCCCCCTCCCTCCCGGACTTGCCCTTATAATGATAGGAACCAAAGCCCACGATTGCGGAACCCCACATTCTCGGCTCTTCCTTTGTGACATTTTTCATAAGTTCGACGATTGCAAAAGCATCCTTCCGTTTTTTCTCGTCCGGAATTTTGCTCAGAAAAGTCTCTGCGCTCTCAGCGGTCAGTTTCGTCTTTAGTTCAGCCATTTCACTTCCTTCTATTTTTTGAGAAGATATTTTTCCATAATTGTATTATAATGATGCAGTTCGTGCCCGAGAATAATAAATGCGATTGCCCTTACGGAGACCGGGTGCATATCTACCACTCCCGTACTGGCAAGCTCTTCACGCGATAGGTATTCAAAAAAAGTCGCCGTCGCGAGCCGTACTGCCGTATATTCCATCAGAATGTCATCCTTCCTGTATCTGGCGAACGGGCCGTTCAGAACATAATCATCCTGTTCAAAACCGGGAAGAGGCGTTTTGTCTCCGCGTGCTATACGCAGCGCGCGGTAACACATTATCCGTTCTGTATCAAGCATATGCCCGATCACTTCAGCCAATGTCCATTTGCTTTCGGCATAACGATAAGAAAGCTTGTTTTCGTTCATCCTTTCATACAGATCCCTGACCAGGCCTGTGTTCTTTTCCATTTGCACGGGAAAGGATTCTTTTGAGGTCAGATCGATATATCCGGAGAAATATGGTTTGTATTCTCCGGGTGTTATTTCGTGTTTATAAAAATCCAGCATATTTTCTTATTTTTTGTCTCCTTAAAATTGCAAAAAATATCCTGAATAAATAATTAATCCGGAGAATATGATGAAGTTTTTCAATTACCGTTCGGCACTGCACCTTTGCTTAATTGCAGTTTCCCTGATCTTGTTTAGAGGATCCAACCCTCCCGAAGAAGGAATGTACCCTTTAAGCGAGATCTCTTCGCTCGACCTTAAATCCGCGGGCCTTAAAATTGACGTTAAAGATATTTATAATCCAGGCAGCGTCAGCCTTGTTGATGCACTCGTGCGCGTCGGCGGTTGTACCGGATCTTTTGTTTCTGATGAAGGTCTTATACTCACAAATCACCATTGCGCTTTCGATTATGTTAAGCAGGTCAGTACCGTCGAAAAAAATTATATAGAAGAAGGTTTCCACGCTCCGGAAAAGAAAGACGAACTGCCGGCTGAAGGCCTCACTTCCCTTATCACAGAAGCATACACAGATGTATCTTCGTCCATTCTCGCAGCGGCAAACAACGCGAAGGACCTTCAGGAGCGGACAAAAATAATACAGAAGAAATCGCGTGAACTGATCGCAGAGGAAGAGAAGAAATATCCTGGCACGAAGGCTGAAGTCGCCGAAATGTTCATCGGCCAGACGTATATTCTTTTCCGTTACAGGGAACTCAAGGACGTGAGACTGGTTTACATTCCGCCCCGCACTATTGGCGAATTCGGCGGAGAGAGCGATAACTGGGTGTGGCCGCGCCATACAGGCGACTTCTCGTTCCTACGCGCTTACGTCGCGCCTGACGGCTCGCCCGCTCCTTATTCCGAAAAGAATGTTCCGTATAAACCGAAAAAATTTCTGAAAGTTAATCCTAACGGCGTTAAAAAAGATGATTTCGTATTTATACTCGGTTATCCCGGAAGGACTTTCCGGCACCAGCCCGCGGCTTTCATCGATTTCCAGGAGAAGTACCAACTCCCTTATATAAGTAAAGTTTACAGATGGTACATCGATAAGTTTGAGGAACTCGGCGCCAATGATCCGGCGCTTGCGTTACAGCTTTCCGCACGGATCAAGACATACGCCAACACTCAGAAAAATTATGACGGTAAAATTGCCGGGTTAAGAAGGCTTGGCCTCGTAAATAAAAAACGCGAAGAGGAAAAGCAGCTTAACGCTTTTATTAACAGCGACCCTAAACTGAAAAGCGAATACGCAACCGTTATTGATGACATCAATGCTGTTTACAAAGATATGGATGCTCTCGGCAGGACTAATTTTGTTATCGGGCAGATCAGGAACAGCGTTACAACAATCCGTCTTGGCCTTTTACTCGTCGATTACTTTAAAGAAATGAAAAAGCCCGATGCCGAACGCCGCTCTGCATATACCGATAAAAACCGGCCTGTTCTTATGGA
>CAIMOS010000152.1 GCA_903843135.1 uncultured Ignavibacteriales bacterium
ACATTTCGACTGGGAACTCGCGTGGGATAACGGGCAGAATGAAAACTTTATCGTCAAATACGACGGATCGGATATTTTCAGGTTCAGGCCGGGGCGCGCTTTCTGGATGCTCGCGCTTAAACCTGTTACGATTAATGTGTCCCCGGATAATGTGCCTATCGACAGCACAAATATATATAAGATAAGCCTGCACGCGGGATGGAACCTGATCTCAAATCCGTTCAAATACGCAGTAAACTGGCAGACGGTAAGATCGTTAAACAACCTCTCCGCAAACCAGGTGATTTACAGCTGGGAAGGAAGCTGGATCCAGCCGCCGATAATGATGCCTTATACCGGGTATTACTTCCATAACTTAGATAACCTGACATCGTTGAAGGTGCCTTATAATCCCGATACGACCTTAGCAAAACGTGCCGGTATGATGGGAAAGATCAGCTATAGCAGCGGACTGCGGCTAAATGTAACCGGGGCCGGCGGAAACTTATCTTCTGTTGAATTCGTTTTCGACAAATCATCCCGGACCGGGTATGATGACAAAGATTATTACGCGCCCCCTTCTGGCTTTGAAGTGCTGAACGCGGTAATTATAAACGATTCACTCCCTACAGCATATAAATATCTGCAGACCGATTCGCGTTACAGCTTAAGCGGGGAAAATGAATACCTCGTAAGGATACGGAACATTTCAGTGACAACGGCTGATGTAACTCTTGAAGGCGTTGAAAACCTGGGAAGCAGTGAATTTGTACTGATTGATAGCGATTATAACAGGTTCATTCACCTTACTAAGGAAAATCCGTCATTCCGGACCGGCGGCGGAGCTACAAAATATTATAAAGCGCTCGTCGGTCCCGGCAGCTTTATTGAAAGCAAAAAAAGCGAATACCTTATAAAAGAATTCCGTGCTTACGGAAACTATCCAAACCCGTTCAGCAAAACAACGAGAATATCATATAATCTGCCCGCATCGGGAGAGGTAACTCTGCGGGTATTTGATCTGCTCGGAAGTAAAGTGAAAGAATATAATATATCAAACGCTCCGGCCGGATATAGCGACATTGAAATTGACGGAGAAGGAATAGCCTCGGGAGTTTATTTGTATGAAATAATATACAACGGTAAAAAACTGACCGGCAAGTTTGTAATTAGCAGATAAAACAACCTCACCCAAAATCTCTCCTCAGAAAGGATTGGGATTAGAACAATGGACTAAGTTCCATAGGAGATTAAAGAGAGAGGTATGATAAAGAAGCAAAACGAAAGACGATGAATAAAATATTACTGTTACTGTTTTTGTTACTAAATTCATTTCAGCTGTATCCCCAGCTGAAAGAATTCGAGATAAAAGAGCGTGAAGCCCCGGCTTCGCCTGCGGTGTTTGTTAATTATCCTGATAATGCTGCGATAGTGATCTATTCATCCATTCGCGATCTCAATTATGAATCTAATATTGAGGGCATTGTTAAAGTGAAAGCGGAGCAGGATAAGTACTCTCTTATTATCTTAACTGAGCGGCAATATATAAAGGTGAAGAAAGCCGGTTACATCGAAAACCGCATCTCCGTGCCAAAGTTAAACGCAAGGGATGTAAGATATTATTCGGTAGAAGAGAAAGCGGCAGGAAAAGATGAACTGCTTGTATCGATAGAGACGGATCCTTCGGACGCGGTTGTTTATTCCGACGGCATACTTCTGGGGGTTTCCGGCACCTACTCAATGCCGCTCGGCGTGCATAAACTTACGATTGAAAAGAGCGGTTACGAAACCCTTACTGAAGATATAGAAGTAAGCACAAAGAATATAGTTTTTAGATACAAACTTAAGCAGAGGGAAGCCAAGGCGGTTACGATAAGTTCCTTGCCGACGGACGCGGAGATATTCCTTGACGGCGCATCGAAAGGGAGGACAAACCGCGGCGATTTCCTTTTCCCGGGCGTATACAGGCTTAAACTTGTAAAGAGCGGCTATCTTGATTATGAAACAGAACTGGAAGTTAAAAATGAAGACAACCAGAAATACAGCTACACGCTTCAGAAGAACACGGGCGAGATAGCAGTAAGCGCGGAACCCACAGACGCTGAGATCAGAATTAACAATATCGCTTATCAGGCTGGGAAGTTCGAACTGCTTCCCGGTAAATATGTTATTGAGGTTACCAAATCCGGTTGGCTGCCGCAGAGCGAGGAAATTCTTCTGAACAGAGGTGACCAGGTTACGAAAAAATATTTACTGCTGAAAAACGCTGCTGTTCTTGATATAACAGTAACGCCGTCGGACGCAGAAATAAAGATCAACGGAACTGTGTACAGGAATGGGCGGAATGAACTATTTCCGGGCAATTATGCAGTCGAAGTAACCAAATCCGGTTGGCTGCCGCAGAGCGAGGAAGTGGCGCTTAAAAGGGGAGATAATGTAAACAGGAAATACTCTCTGATAAAGAACGCCGGAGAAATAGTTATTTCGGTTAAACCGGCAGACGCTCAGCTGTTAATCAACAGTAAAAAATATGAATCTGGCAGGATAGAACTTGCGCCCGGAAGGTACGAGATAGAGATAAACAAACCGGGCTGGTTCGGAGTTAAGGAAGAAATAGTAATTAACCGGGGAGAGAAAACCGAGAAGAAGTATAACCTTGAACGGAGCGCCGGAGACCTTACGATAAACGTAACGCCTGCCGACGCTGAGATACGCCTGAACAACGCGCCTCACATAGCGGGAAAAGCAGAACTTGCGCCGGGGAGGTATATGATAGAAGTCAGTAAATCCGGCTGGCTGCCGGTAAGCGAAGAGGCGGAAGTGAAAAGGGGAGAGAACACGGAAAGAAGCTTTACACTGATAAAGAACGCCGGATACCTTGAACTGAATGCGGACCCTGCTGATACTGAAATTAAAGTAAACGGAGAAAAAACGATCTATGCGGGAAGGACCGAACTGATACCGGGGCAGTATAAACTTAGCGTAACCAGAAAAGGGTATGAACCTTCCTCGGAAATGATAAACATTGAACTTGGCGGAACGGTAAAAAGGAGCATAAAACTTCAGAGGCATACGGGGTCGCTGCAGTTTACGGTAAACCCGCCTGAGGCAAACGCGGAACTGTTTCTGGAAGGGAAACTGTATGAGCAATGGCAGGGAATAAAACTGATGAAAGGCATCCCCGCCGGAGATTACACGGTTAAGATTAAAAAGAGCGGATACAAGAGCAAAGAAGAAATGTTTACCGTTACAAAGGATGTTATTAAAACAATTAACATAAAACTTGAGCCCGGAAGCGACATTACTATTCCCGTTGCTGAAATGGTATTTGTGAAGGGCGGCAGTTTTATGATGGGGAGTGATGCAGGCGGAGAGGATGAGAAACCTGTGCACAGAGTAACGCTTGATGATTTCTATATCGGGAAATATGAAGTAACATTTGAAGAGTATGACGCGTATTGCAATGCTGTCCACAAGGAAAAACCGGATGATAATGGGTGGGGCAGAGAAAAACGACCGGTGATAAATGTTAACTGGCACGAAGCAAACGAGTATTGCAAATGGCTCAGCAGCCAGACAGGAACGGAATACCGGCTGCCCACAGAAGCAGAATGGGAATACGCTGCGCGGGGCGGATCACTCTCCAAAGGTTTTAAATACAGCGGCAGTGATGATATCAATTCAGTCGCTTGGTATTACGAGAACAGCGGAAGCAAAACACACTCTGTTGGAGAAAAAATATTAAATGAACTCGGGCTATACGATATGAGCGGAAATGTATGGGAATGGTGCAGTGACTGGTATGATGAACGCTATTATTCAAAAAGCCAGGCACGGAATCCTTCCGGACCTTCAGATGGAAGCGCCAGGGTTATCCGCGGCGGCTCCTGGTACGACGGTGACGACGGCTGCGCTGTTTCCTACCGCCTCGCTAATTATCCCGGGTTCAGGGACAGCTATCGCGGGTTTCGGCTTTCCAGGAAAAAATAACACATTAGCTTTTTATGCTTTTACACTTTGCGAAAAATAAAGACGATGTGCGGAGTTTTCAGAGGGGAATGATTTTAAGTTAATGATAAAGAAATTAATCGAAAAACTATGATTAAAATATTACTGTTACTGATACTGTCACTTAATACTTTTAAACTGTTTCCCCAACTGAAGGAATTCGAAATAAAGGAACGTGAAGCCCCGCAGTTTCCTGCGGTATTCGTCAACTATCCTGACGATGCCGCGGTAATTATTTATTCTTCAATACGGGACCTTAATTTTGAATCCAATATCGAAGGAATTGTAACAGTAAGGGCCGAGGCGGATAAATACTCGATAATAGTAAAAACCGAAAGGCAGATAATCAAAGTTAAAAAAGCCGGATTTATTGAAAACAGAATATCTGTACCGAAACTTAATTCTAAAGAAGTAAGGTATTTCTCCATTGAAGAAAAAGCCGGGGAGGCAAAATCAATGGTCGTTTCGATCGAAGTTGACCCTTCCGATGCAGTTGTTTATTCCGACGGGAAACTTCTCGGAGCGCCGGGTACGCACACTCTCGCTTTTGGCGTGCACAGGTTAAGGATAGAGAAAAAGGGTTTCAAAACAACTGAAACTGATATTGAAGTTGATAATAAGAACATTGTCTTCCGGTATAAACTGGAAAAGACAAAACCAGTAATCCTTGAGGTCCGGTCAGAACCGGACAAAGCGAAGATTTTTATTGACAATATGGAAGAAGGTGAGACGAACGACCAGTTATTTAAAATGCCGGGCAAGTATGAAGTTAAAATTACAAAACAGGGCTTCATAGATTATACGGCTTCGGTAGAAGTCAGGGAGAGCGGAAAGAATGCTGTTTCTGCTGTCCTGGAGAAGAGTAGTGTGACTCTGAGGGTCAACGTGGAACCTTCAGGCGCAAAACTCCTTATAAATAAAAAAAGTTACGCGTCCGGTGCTGATATAGAACTTGCCCCGGGCGGTTATATGGTTGAAATAGAAAAAGCGGGGTATGACAGTTACGAAGAAAACATAACCCTTGAGCGAGGAAAGCCGTTAAGAAAAAATTATAAACTGGCAAGACAAGTTGGGTCACTGCAGATCAAAGTTAAGCCGATCGAAGCAGATGTCCAATTGAGTATGTCCGGTGAAAGTCCAATCAGTTTTACCGGCAGCGCCATCAGGGATGATCTGCCCGCGGGTAATTACACGATGAAAATAAGCGCGCCTGGATATGAGACTCAGACAAAAAATATTATCATAGCAAAGAATGAAACAACGGTTGAAAATATCGTGCTTACTGAAATGAAGAATAAAGCGGGCTTAACCGGAGGGGCAGGCAAAGGCGGCTGCGGAACTGTTTTTTATGAAGGTAAAACTTACAACACAGTTCAAATCGGAAATCAATGCTGGCTGAAGGAGAATCTTAATGTTGGAATGAGAATTGACGGAAGTCAGAGTCCGTCTGATAACGCAACAATAGAGAAGTATTGTTATGATGATAATGAATCAAATTGCAACACATACGGTGGATTATACAATTGGAATGAAGCGATGCAGTACAGCACCACTGCCGGAGCAAGAGGAATCTGTCCTGAGGGCTGGCACTTACCGACAAACGAAGAATACCAAACGTTGGAATTATCTGTTGGGAAGAACAGCAATACACTAAAGGCTATCGGTCAAGGTTCCGGAAACGGAGCTGGAACAAACAGCAGCGGTTTCTCTACCCTTTTGGCAGGCGATCGTGACTACGAAGGTGACTTCTACAACTTGGGCGGTGATGCTTACTTTTGGAGTTCCTCTGTGATCAATTCAACTCATGCAAGCTACATATTCATGGTTTCATATGATGGGAACATCACCTTTTACAACTTTTATAAGGATTATGGTTTTAGTGTACGTTGCATTAAGGATTAACCGTCAAAAAGAAAATATCATTAAGAATGAATAAGTTAGTTATAAAAATGTTGTTAAGATCATTATTAATGTTTCTCACATTATCGGTTTGTGTATATCCGCAACTGAAGGAATTCGAAATCAAAGAACGCCAGGCTCCTCAGTTTCCCGCAGTGTTCGTGAATCATCCCGATGATGCAGCGATAGTCGTTTATTCATCTGTCAGGGATCTGAACTTCGAATCGAATATTGACGGAATAGTGACTGTTAAATCGGAAACGGACAAGTATTCGATTATTGTTAAAACCGAACGTCAGATAATCAAGGTTAAGAAGAGCGGATATATTGAGAACCGCATTTCCGTACCTAAGCTGAACGCGAGGGATGTCAGGTATTTTTCAGTGGAAGAAAAAAATCTGGCAGTTGCAGAAATACCCGTTACAATTGAAATTGATCCTACTGATGCTGTTATTTACAGCGACGGGAAACTGCTCGGAGCTTCAGGCGCTCATCAACTTTCGGAAGGTGTACATAAGCTAAGGATAGAAAAGCAGGGTTACAAAAGTATCGAGACGGATATTCAGGTTAACGTAAAGAATATATTCTTCCGTTACAAGATGGAAAAGCCGCGTCCGGTGGTGCTGGAGGTAAGATCCGTACCGGATAAAGCCAAAATTTATATTGACAATGTGGAAGAAGGGGAGACTGATGACCAACTATTCAAGATGCCGGGTAAATATGAGGTCAAACTCAGCAAAACAGGGTATCTGGATTTTACTTCTTCTGTCGAAGTGAAAGAGAAGGGGAAGAACATAATCGAGGCAAAACTCGAGAAAAGCAGCGTTACGCTCCGGCTTGATGTTGATCCTTCGGACGCATCTGTTAAAATTAATAATAAAGACTATACACCAGGAACTTCATCGGAATTCGCTCCGGGAAGTTATTTGATTGAGATCAGTAAATCCGGTTACGACGCCATAGAAGAAAATATAACTCTTGAGCGAGGGAAACCGTTCACAAAGACGTATAAACTTAATATGCAGACAGGCTCACTTCAGTTAAAGGTAAAACCAATCAATTCAGTTTCAGAATTGAGTTTAGGTGGCAAGATTATAAAGACCGTAACCGGTAGTCAGATTATTGATGATTTGCCGGTAGGGGATTATGAGCTTTCAGTTAATGCTCAAGCATATGAAATTCAGAGTAAAAGCATCCGCATAAAGAAAAATCAATTTTCAGAGGAAAGTATTTCGCTGAAAGAAATACCCGTGGAACAGCGGGATAATACAAAAGTCTCAAATGGGTATGAATCATCATCGGATTTTGTTTGCGGAAG
This sequence comes from uncultured Ignavibacteriales bacterium, assembly GCA_903843135.1. Taxonomy (GTDB): domain Bacteria; phylum Bacteroidota; class Ignavibacteria; order Ignavibacteriales; family Ignavibacteriaceae; genus JABWCL01. The sequence goes on from CAIMOS010000152.1 coordinate 7,205, forward strand.
GAATGTGGTCACATATTCCGGTAAAACTTATAATACAGTTGAGGTTGGATATCAATGTTGGCTGAAGGAGAATCTCGACGTGGGAAAGATGATATTGGGTATGAACAAACCCGGTAATAATCGTGTAATAGAGAAATATTGTTATGAAAACAAACCCGAGAATTGTAAAAAATATGGCGGGTTGTACACCTGGAGTGAGGCAATGCAATATAGCAAAGAGGAAGGCTCAAGAGGAATATGCCCTGAAGGGTGGCACATACCGACAAAGGCAGAATTCCAAACTTTGTCAAGTTCAGTTGATGGAAACAGCAATGCGTTAAAAGCCGTTGGTCAGGGAACCGGTGGCGGATTCGGAACTGACGCAAGCGGTTTCTCTGCCATGTTAGGTGGTTTCCGCACTGAATCTGAAATCTTTCTCAAATTTAGTAGTGACGCTAGCTATTGGAGTTCTACCA
>CAIMOS010000153.1 GCA_903843135.1 uncultured Ignavibacteriales bacterium
AACTGGACATCGTGATTACCCCATCCATTTTTAATATTTTTGCAAGTGATTTGACAGAATTTAGGATTCCGACGAACTCTCTATATGCCTCTCCGTTATACCTGTAATCAACGAGTAGCATAATATTTAATCCCTTGAATAGAACCGGTCGAATAACAAAGTAGATATTTTGGTAATTATCATTATTAACATATACAAAATATCTGTTACTTTTATAAAAAAACCTGTTCCTTATATAGTCTTCTCCCCTGTAAGGTTGAATATATGGAATATCATCGTAAATCACTTTTCTGAATTTTGCATCATAAACTCTTTGAAAGCCATTTACTCTATCAGGGAATTTCAATGCCTCAGTATTTAACTTTTCACTTCTTTTTTGCCTAAAAGCGGTAGGCAATCGAAGATATCCTCTAGTTGATAGCCAAATACATAAATTATAATATGAGATTACATTAATCCCAAGCATATTATGAATTTTAAGGCTTTCTCGCCCCAATCCATACCCAAGATGATTGACTCCTTTCGTTGCATTCCTTAAAATGCCCGTTCCGACAGGCCCTAATCTATGTTCCGGAATTACTATGTAATCCATTCCCCAATTGCACACAACCTCTTTATCACCCAGTTTGATAAAGGTTGGAAGCATCAAAAGCTGACCAATTATCTCATCCTTCTGCACTGCAAAGACAGAATTATTTGTAAACTTGGGGTTGGTTAATATCTTAAATCTGTAATACAAATATTCATCCAAACAATTTTTCTCGTAATTACGAGTGTTAAAGTCAATTATTTTTTGGTATAATTCATCAAACTGTTTAGTCAACAAAATCATCTGTAACTCTCTATCATCTTCCTTATCTTATGTCTCTGTTTTTTCTCTGATTCGCCACCTTTAAGTTTATCCCAATGTCCACCCATGATTATCTTAGACAAAGTGAACATAGTTGATCCATACGATAATCCAATTCGCGGAATTTCGTAATGAGATTCAGATTTATTGTAGGTCATATTGAGCGTGGAGAATCCGAGCGATATTTCGCATACTTTTAATAAATTTATTTCGCGCTGCCCAAAGTCCAAACCTTTTATTCCATTGGGATAAGCAAAATATTTAATTCTTTGACCAATCATAGTGCTAAGTTCATTAATTGAACTCTTTATTTCCATAAGGGCAGTAGCGTCATCCTCGTTTGCTAAAATCGGGTGGTTGTTTGTGTGTGCCCCAAATGTTATGACATCTGACCGGGACATCTCCTTCGTTTGTGAGTGAGTAATAAGTTGATAGTTCGCGTTCTCGGTTAAATGTCTTCTTTTGTATTCATTAATTATCTCCTCAATATCGTAAATTTTTAATGATTTCAGAATATTTTTACAACCATAGTTTGCGGTTACCCCATTGCCTATCTTCAAATAATCTTCAATAATTTTTTTTAACGATTGAGAATTATAAGGGCCCATATCCTGAAACCAAAAGTTTTTTTCCTGCAGTATTCGAGTCGGAGAAACAAATAAAGTTGCAGGTATTCCCAAATCTTTTAAAATCGGAAAGACAATTTTATAGAATGATAAATATCCATCATCAAAGGTAAGCGCACATACAGGAGTGCTCTCTGAGGTATTCTTATTTCTCGACTCAAAATCCTCCAAAGTGATTATTTTAAAATATTTTCTAATAAATTGTAAAAATGTGATAAACCAATTTGCATCCTGAATATTGTGGAATACAAAAACGACCTTTTTTCGCATTAATGAATATTTCATATTATAAGTATATGCTAATTAGTGATTTTTACTTTCCTTAATTGATCGAAATCCCTAATACAGATTTTTTGTCTTTGGCTGATAAAACTGATCACTTTTTGTCTTTAAAAAGTAAACAATTTTATCAGTGAGATCGATGCAATTTGGATATTTTAAGATTGAATCATGATCCCCGGGGATGATAGCGTCCATATAGGCGCCTGAACACCGTCTGCTGTATCCAGAAAAGTACTTAACTACTCTTATTTCGAGGGTTGATCTGTATCGGTCTTTTGCCCATAATGCCATAGTGTCTGCTTCAACAATTTTGGGCTTATACATCTCATATGATTTGATAAACAAGTTTCTTGAAGGGACATTTTTCTTAATTGATATTTTCTTTTTTTGCCTTTGACTTTCACCTCGCTTCGCTCTTTTGGATGCATAAATAAATATCTGAAGTTGAAGTAGTAATGACTTTAAATATCTTTCGGTGGTTGGCCTAAATCGAAAATATATTCTCAAAGATATCGGTAACTGAGCGTTTTTTCGGAAGTGACGCAGTGGTGTGGGATCAAGTAAAACGAGTTTACTGTTTCTGTGTCCTTGTATGCTTAATTGATACGCCATCTCAAAAGCGATGACTGATCCTAAAGACCAACCGCACAAGTAAAAATCCTCTTCTAAGTTTGCCGCCTCTATTAATGTAATATACTCACTTGCAATACCTTCAATTGTAATTCCTTCTTTTCCCGACCGACTTAAAAAAGTGGAATCAAAAGAATAAACCTCAAAATACTCTTCAAGTTCAGCCGCCAGGCTACTAAAACTATAATACCATCCTTCGCCGGGAGGAATGAGATAAATTCTTTTTTTATTGCACTTTGCTGATAATCTGATAAGCGACGCATTTGCTTTAGGATTTTTGTCTGAGCGAACTTTTATTAATCTCATTATTTCATTATAAACGACTGCTGGCGAAGCGTATTTTTGAATTAAGCTAATTGGCAAATCAACCTTAAATTCATCACCAAGTTCAAGAATCATATTTGCTGCCGATAATGAATCGCCACCGTTTCTGAAAAAATCTGTATCGTCAGTTATGTTTTTATTTGGCTGATACTTTTGCCATATTTTTAATAGCTGCTTATAATGAATATCCTGGGCTTCATTGCTTGCTCCTTGCTCATGAACGAATCTGTCATAGATAGCTTCCAGACTCTTTTTATCCGTTTTCCCATTTGGGTTCAGCGGAATAGCTTCCACTGGAATAAGAATAGATGGGAGCATATAATAAGGTAGGTTTTCACTTAAAAATGCACTTAGAAATTCTGGGGAAATTATTTTAGTGGATTTCTGCCGATAGAAAGCTACGATAAACTTTCCAACAAAATCCCGCTCGAGTACAATAACAGCCGCATCCTCTATACTTGCATGTCTTTTTATAATGAATTTTAGCTCTTCAAGTTCAACCCGGAGTCCATGTATTTTAACTTGATCGTCAATTCTGCCTATAAATTCAAGATTTCCGTCTGGATGCATCTTCACCAGATCGCCAGTTCTATAAAGCCTATCCGTTAACGAACCGGTGAACGGAGATTTAATAAATTTTTGGTTCGTAAGTTCAGGTTCGTTGATATAACCGGAGGAGAGTCCATCACCACCCAAAAAAAGCTCCCCTACTTCACCATCTTTAACCGGGTCAAGATTTTCGCTCAATACGAAGGCGTCGGTTCCCGAGATAGGTTCACCGATTGGTATATAAGATCGTTTAGTCGTATCTCTGGGAATCCGGTAGCACGTTGAAAATGTTGTATTCTCCGTTGGTCCATAACAATGTATGAAATTAGTGTGGATATTAGCGGCTAAAGCCATTGAAACTGCAAGTGGATCTCCAACTTCCCCACCGAACAGTACATAGCTTAATTTTTTGAACATTTCTGGATTATGTCGCATGAATAAAGCAAATAACGCAGTCGTTAGGAAAATAATATTAATTGAATGGTTTGTGAGTATTTCGTGAAAAGCACGAGGCGACAAAAGTTCCTTCTGCGATATAATAGCGATTCTAGCCCCATTAAGCAATGCTCCCCAAATCTCAAACGTGGACGCATCGAAAGAAATATTTGACGAATGCGCGATGACATCATTCGGGGTAATCGAAATGTAGTTGGTATTGATTACTAGACGTATTATCCCTGAATCCGGAATCAGGGAACCTTTTGGCGTTCCTGTCGATCCAGAAGTATACATGATATATGCTGTATGACCTCCGCCAACTCGTATTTTAGGATTTATAATCGTTGAATTTGAATTAAATGAGATTATCTCAGAATAAGAAATGGAATCAGTCTTGAATATCTCTAACTTGGAAACTAAAGTATCGGCAAAAATTGTGAGCTTTATTTCTGAATTTTTAAGCATGAAGCGGATCCGACTCTCTGGGTAACCCGGATCAAGCGGGACATAAACCGCGCCTGCTTTCAAAGTCCCGAGTATCGAAGCTATAAATGGGATAGACCTTTCCATAAATAAACCAATTTTATCACCAGCATTAACTCCTCTCTCTATTAAATTTTTAGCAATTATGTTCGCCATATCATTTAGAGATTGGTATGATATTAATTCAGAATGATCGGAAATTGCTGTTTTTAGCGGTTGGTAATAAACCTGATCTTCAAAAATTTCAATTACATTTTTTCCTAAATACAAATCAGGGCTCATAGTTTCCTAAACTCCAGATAGAATCTAAATGGGTGACGTAGAAGAGTCATCAATTGGTCCGAATTAGTTGATAGAACTTTTTAAATAGAAATAAAACCCAATGTTACCTCATAAAATGATCGCAAAAATAAGCATAACAGGCGCTTGTACCAAATTTTAATATTCTGCGAACGATAATTTATTCAGTTTGTCAAAACCACTTAATTCCACAGTTTTAGGATCACATTATTTCCCGTCTTAGAGGACAGGATTTACTGAACTATCCTTTCAAATTTGAGACATGCGAGATAATTCTATTAAAATATCTTGGGGTAAAAGTGGTTTTCCCGGAGGCTGACGTCGTTAAAGAGAAATTTCTGGGGCTGACTAAATCGTATATCGTTAGATCAAAAATTTAATCTATGATCGGGCTCTGTAAATTTAATGTCACAAAAAAACCACTTTGTTACTCTTCCGTAAATCTTTGCTACAGATTTTGCTACAGACACCAAAAAACAGCACAACTTTAAAACAAAAAAGCCCTGTAAGTGCTTATCTTACAAGGCTTTATAAGGGCGGGGCCGACGAGACTCGAACTCGCGACCTCCTGCGTGACAGGCAGGCGTTCTAACCAACTGAACTACGACCCCGGAACTTAATTAAAAATTATGAATTAATAATGTTGGTTTATCAAATTCTTAATTCATCACTCTTAATTAATTTCGCAAGATATTCAATTTATCCGCAATTACGCGAATAAATTGAACTGCATACCCTGATTTTTTAAGACTTTAAATATAAGGTTTTTTTGACTAATTTCAAAAAAATTTTGGCCAAAAAGAAAAATTTATTCGACCCCGAGCCGCATTTTCTTCAAATACCTGAAACTGACTAATTTTTTCTGGTTTTCATCCCATAATGTCAGAAATGTGCTCTTCAGGCTGCTTTTTATCGTTAATGTGATCGCTTTCTGGAAAACCGGACTCGTTTTGTGGCATTTTTCAAGATTATAGTTCGGAATTTTGGGGCTGAGATGATGGATATGGTGGAAACCAATATTACCGGTGAACCACTGAAGCACCTTCGGCAGTTTATAATATGAACTCCCCTGCAGCGCTGCGAGGGAGAAATCCCAGTCAGAATCGTGGCTCCAGTAGGTGTCTTCGTACTGATGCTGAACATAAAACAGCCACAGGCCGGAAGTTGAGGCCACGATGGTGATGGGGAGTTGGATCGCGATAACATTCAGAAAGCCCACCCATAATCCCATTCCGACGAATATCGCCGCAACTAAAAAATTGGTGTAATAAATACTCGGGTATGTGGGCTTCAGTACTTTGGCGCGTGTGGTCGGAAATCTGTTCAGAATGACGAATAACGCGGTCGGGATTATAATAAATAAAACAAGCGGATTGCGGTATAACCTGTATTTGAACCTCTGCCACTTAGTTTTGGAGAGATATTCCTGTACGGTCATCGTATAGATATCGCCAATGCCCCGGTGTTCAAGATTGCCGGCATTCGCGTGATGAATATTGTGGTTCTGTTTCCAGTAGTGGTATGGGGTCAGAGTAAACAGACTGCAAAAAATACCTGTCCGGTCATTCGCTTTACGCGAGCTGAAAAATGAGCCGTGTCCGCAGTCGTGCTGAATTATGAACAGCCGGACCGTAAATCCCGCCGCGGGAACCGACAGAAGCAAAGTTATCCAGTAACTCCAGCCGAGACTGAGATACATTAAATACCAAAACACCATATAAGGAATGAATGTATTGATCAGCTGCCAGGCGCTCTTGCCGGCGCTGGATTTCTGGTATTCTGAGATGATCGATCTCCAGTTTGCGCCCTCAGAAAAAAAATCTTTTGAAGTCATTGAACCAATGGGAAAGTGAACAGAATTGTAATTATTCGTTTAAGATATAAACTTAATCCGGACAAAAAAAGGAATATTTACCGTCTCTTCTATCTCAATTTATTGATAATTGATAATTGTTCATTGATAATTGTTCAATGAGCTTTCAGAACTTTTTCCCCTTTTTTCAGTACCGTAATTCCTTTGGCTGAATACCAGGGCTTAATCTCCACCTTCAGTCTGCCTGCGATGACGGCCGGATCTGTGTTACACAATTCCTGAGCTTCCTCCAGTGTTTCGGTTTTCATCACAAAAATTCCCCGCAATTCTTTGTTATCCATAAAGGGGCCGGCAAGTATCAGTTTCCCCTCCTCGCTGAGTCTGGTGATGTTCGCGAGGTGGCCTTTCTGAATTTCTTCAACTTCGGGTGTTCTTTCCGGCGTCCATTTATCGCCGCGATAGAGAAATACCATATAATAGGTTGTCATCTCATATTCCGGCTCCTTTGCTTTCGTGCTGTCAGTCTGCGCGAAAGCATTCGTCACGGATAATAAAGCAAAGAATATCAAAAAAATTGTTAGTTGTCGGTTCATCAGGGGCTCCTATAAAATAATAAACGGCAATATATTAACTTTTTGAAAAATTCATACAGATAAACTCCCCGTAACTGTACCGGTTTAAAAATAAAACCCCTTCTCCAGTCCGGAGAAGGGGCCGGGCGCCGCACTTAGCGGGCCGAAACGGGATGAGTGAAAAATAAATTTTACTTCATCAATACCAGTTTACGGGTGATTGTTTTTTCACCCTGCGTAAGTTTATAGAAATAAATTCCGCTTGAGAGTTTACTTGCGTTAAAGGAAACAGAATGATTTCCTGCCTCTTTATATCCATTCACAAGTACCGCTGCTTCGTTACCAAGCATATCGTAAACCTTCAGTGATACATTACTGTTCATTGATAATTGATAACTGATCATTGTTACCGGGTTGAAAGGATTAGGATAATTCTGCTCGAGCGCGAAAACCGCGGGGGCAATTGTATAATCAGCCGAGATCACTGAACTGAGTGAATAAGATCCGTCAAAATCAGTCTGTTTCAGTCTGTAATAATATGTACCGGTTCTCTCCGGTTTGTCAAAATAGTCATAAGTCTTTGCTGAAACAGAATTGCCCGCGCCATTTACAAATGTAATAGCCTGATAATTAATTCCGTCGCTGCTTCTTTCAACTTCAAAACCCTTATTATTGGTTTCAGTTGCTGTTGACCAGGTAAGCTTTATTCCTTCCTGTCCGCCGGTTGCAGAGAATGACTTTAGCTCAACAGGCAGCGGGCGTATTCCGCTGTTGTAAGGGCCGCCGGGAAGGGTCTGGAAATTCGGATTGAAACCGGGATTGCCTCCGGTAATGCTGCCGGGGACGGTAACATCGCTGAAGTAAGCGGAGTTTGAAACAACCGCAGCGAACAGCCTGATGTTATCGGCAGAAGTCGGATTGCCAAGAACTGACATCGGAATCGAGATCTCAAGACCGCGGTTCTTGCCGTATGCAGAATCGAACGCAAAAGCAATCGAGTTCTCAGGGAAGAATGATCCGGGCCCGGGTCCGTATGCAGTCCGTCCGTCCATCCTTGCCATACCGATATAGGCGCCGTTTTTTGAAACCCCGGTATACTGGGCAGCGTCAAGATAGACAACTGAATCAGTCGCTCCCGGATTAATAACAAATGCGAAGTTTACCGGGAAATCCATTTTAAAATTCGGATTGGACGTCGCCCCGAACAAGTGTCCGCCGTTGGCTACTCCTCCGAGTGATGTTCCCGCAGGTGCTGCTTCAGCTGACATTTTGCTTACCGAAAGGAAAAGCACGATGCCGTTGCCGTTAGTTTTATCAAGTTTGCCCCGGGCCGCGATATGTAATTTCTGTTTTGCGAAATCATAGTCATATAATATTTCACTTACGTCAATCGCGCTTCCAAAACCGGAGTTGGTGTTAAGTTTCTCTCCTGCCCACTGATAGTTTTCCGGGAACCGTCCGTTCACAATATGAGGAAGTGTCAATTTGTAAGCGCCGAAACCGTTATTCGTACCCAATACAAATAATGTCAGGCTGCCGTCTGCGTTATATTTTACGTCCATATCGCCGCTCCCGTTAAGGTTGGCATTTGATCCGGTTGTCGGCGTAAGTACATAAGTGCGCCAGTAAGCATAACTGTCGCCGTCAGTATCCACGATCCTCGCGTTGTTCATACCGGTGCCGTACTGGAAGACTGCAACAAATCCGCTTCTCGACTCAGGCATATTAAGCACATTAACGGCAGTCGATCCCGTACCGATAACGCTCCCAGGAATCTCCGCGAATTTAACTCCCTGCATTGTATAACCGGACAGATACTTCCCGCCGCCTTTCACAACCAGGATTGTATCTCCGTTATCTTCGAACACAACATCGACGGAAGGAAAACTGCCGAAACTGCCCGGCGCGAAGGTGACCGTTTTGGTAAGAGAAAGTGTCACTCCCTGATTGGCCGTTGTGAGAAAATAAATCTTGTGATCAATAGTTAAACTGGCGGAGGCATTATCGCACAGAGCAAGAAACATTGAATTATCCCCCGCGCTCTTCTTCAAACAGAGATTATCACCAAGGCGTTTTCCCACAGTTCCGCCAAAGTTGCTTGAGAAAGCCACTGTCGGCTGAGCCGTTTCATTCGCCCACCGGTAAACCTTGAATGTTTCCGATGCGGTGACAACAACGTTCGAAGCAAAAATAACGCCGTCCGCTGTAACTTCAATATCGTTGATAACTATAGTTCCGCCGTCAACCCCGGTGAGATCCATCTGGCCGAGATCGGCTCCCGTATTGGCGTCAACGATCCTGATCGAATTGCCGCCGTTACGGCTTACAATAAGAAGGTGGTTGGTAACGGGATTATACGCAAAACCTCTTTCGGAGTTGTTGGTCGCACTGAACCAGGTGGGGAGATTACCGTTTATCGCGGTCTTCACCCAGATGGAATCAATCTGGGGAAATGCGAAATCTGATAGTAGAGTGCCTATTATAAGTAGTAAGTAAAGCTTTTTCATGGGACACCTAAAAATGTTTGAATGATATACTCTAATATAAATATACCCCGCAAAAATAGAAAAGCCCCGGACAGATGCCGGGGCATAAAAATGTTTGATCCGTTTAATTTATTTAACAAACGGATAATACATGCATTCTGTGTCTTTCCAGGTTGAAAGATTGTTGTTAACGAGCAGGTTATAATTCATTGTGCTTACGCCAAAAAGAAGTGTCTTTGCGTCGTAACCGAGAACTTTCAGTATCGTAGCAGCCTGGGCTGAAGTCTGGCCGGTATAGCAATAGATCACAACCGGTTTATTTGTGGGTAAAGTTTTCAGATAGGTTGAAAGCTTCAGGTCTGCTTTTGGAGTATATTGGATAGCGCCGGGAATATGTCCTAGTTTGTAATGTGTCAATATCCAGTAATTTACTATGTAATAGCTGCTGAGGCTGCCGGTAACGGTTCCATAAGCAACTTTCGCATCGCCGAACGGATCGGTTGAAGAGAGTAATGTGTTAACGCGTGCTTCCAGAATCTCTTTACCGGTAGTCTTTCCTGTACTAAGTGTTGGAAGTGAACCAACGGCATTTTTTGCGATAGAATCAGTAGCAAAACTTGTATAGTTGTTACCAACATTGGCTTTCCATGAGGATGCGGTAATGGAATCATTCCACGCGGACATTCCCCACTTAAGGCTGTAAACATTGCTGTAACCAAGAAGTCTTAAGAGAGCGGTAGCATAACCGGCAGTCTGCCCGGAGTAGCAGGCAATCGCAATTTTATCATAATTTGTGGCAACTATCGAATCCTTAACATACTTATAGATATTCGGCACGGTCACATTTACAGCGCCTTCAATTCTGCCCTTCGCAAAATCTGCTGCCGAGCGGATATCGATAATTTTGGTTTTAGCTGTGTTGGTTAATTGAGCAGTGCGCAAATCTGCAGCGGTGATCATAGCCGGAGCTGTCATATTAAGATAATCGCCGTTCGCTTCAAGATACTGAACGAGAACTTCGGCTTCATTTACAGAAGGGGTCGGCTGAGTAGTCGAATCCTCTTTGCAGGCGGAAACAAAAAGAAGCATCGGAAGAATAAAAAGTACCAGATATTTTTGTAGATTTTTCATTTAGAATCCTATTAGTTAATTGTGTGTATGTTATTTGGTTATTGTGGTAATTGCCATCCGGATGGAAGCCTGCCGTCGACTATTATTCCTAAATCGGCATTAATTTCCCAGTCCTGTAAGTCAGATCTGAACAAATAAAGTTCTTTATTCCTGTAGCTAGTGCCTTCCTTAATAATGTGGCACTTGTCGTAACACGCTTTACCGGCATCTACCTGGGTGCGGAGCGTCCATCTCTTAATGTTGTGAGGTGTTGTATATTTAAATGTTGGCTTAGCATCAAATTGGGCCAGGTTAAGTACTCCATACTGGCTCCACGTGTCGGGCGCAGTTAGTGATCTTCTCAGAAGCGCCAATTTATAATTTTTAGTTTCCGGAATCGGGTTCATGCCGATTTTATATCCAAGATAAGAAGGGATTCTTGCGCCGTCTCCGCCTACGTGGCAGCTGCCGCAGTTATTGTAATCCTGGGAGTGGCACGTATTGCAGGAAAAAGTATTATAGTGCATCTGATGATATGTATTCACGGTTTGCAGCCCGGCGTGGCAGTTTGTACATTCAGGCATCAGAGGCATTTTATAACGCTGGTCGTAAATATTTCCGTCCCCGTGCACTTCATTTCCTTTGTGGCAGGTGGTGCACTTGTAACCTGCTTTTGTAAAATGAACATCGGGTATAGTACCGGCGCCGACACCGAGATAAGCGTGTCCGCCGCGGCTGATATGGCACGCGATACAGTTATCGGTCATATCCGGTGTTTTTGAAAATTTGTGTCCTTTATAAAGGCCGCCGCCGCCGGCTTTTGGCCTGTTCACATGGCAGTCCCCGCAGGTTCCGTGGCATTTCGCGCAGTTCGTTTTGTAACCTGCTTTCAACTCCTCCGGCAACTGATCAAAATTTGAAACTCCGTAGCGCGTATATACCATTGATTTCTGTCCCCACCCCTGTTCGTGGATACTGTTCTTAGTCCGGGCAACTATATCAGGGTGGCAGTTTGCGCATTTTTCATCTGCATGGGTGGAAGGATGGGAAATAAAATCACCGCTGTGGGCCGTTTTTTTATCACCCGTTTTATCAATTCCGTTATGGCAATCGACACAATTCATTTTACCGTGATAACTCAGTTTAAATTCTGAGTATCCCGTTCCGCCCATATACACCCTGTCAAACGGTTCAATATGCGGGATTTCACCGCCGCATCCGCCGCCGGCTGAGGTTGTATCAGGGGAATAAACTGTTTTCAGTAAGGCGTAATCTGTATGGCAGCCTTCGCAGGAGGCTTTATCGGCAGAAACAATATTTTCTGTCGGATTCTTGTTATCCTCCTTACAGCCGGAAAAAACAAACAGCGAAATCACGATCAGTGTTGCAGGGAGAACCAGTAACATTTTTTTCATTTTAATTCCTGTACAAAATCTTAATAGTTTATTACGCCGTTAATATGTTTGGTCTTATCCTTAAAGGTGTAGACCGTATCAGTGGCCGTAACTGTAACCGCGTCGATAACGGATGAATGACACATTTTGCAGTTCTGTACCTGCATATGCGTCCCGCCCGGCAGCGGATTCGATCCGTTGCCGTGGCAGCTGCCGCAGGTTATCCCGCCGCTGTTCCATTTGGGTGAGTTTGTTTTATTTCCATTCTTAAAGTATCCGTGGCAATAGGTGTTTGAGCAGGTTCGCAGAGTAGCTGAATAAACGGGAACAGGCTTAAGGGTATCAGTTTTGGTAACTGCCACTGAGTCGAAAATCAGTTCTGCCCCTCTGCTCGCGTCGAGATGGCCCGTTTCATTTAACGTTCCCGGTACTTTGTGGCACCAGGAGCATTCGGTTTTTCTTCCTAAATCACCGCCGTCAAGGTGCGCTGTGTGGGCACCCACGCCGGTTGACGTAAATAGAAAACCGCCTGTAATATCTCTCGGAGGTGCAATCTTCGTTGAGTCCGCAAAGACGCCGTGGCAGGTATTACAAGCTTCCGGCCCTTTAGGTGTGTTGTGGCAGCCGGCTCCCAGGCAGCTCTTTTGGGCTGTTCCTCCCGTATATTGGGCAGAATGGCATTTTTGGCATTCGGTTAAACTCCAGTTATAGTTTTTGAGAAACTGTTTGCCGTGAAAATCTGCAGATGCAAATGAACCGTAACCTGCCGGGTGAATTGATATTGATTGCGGTGTTATGATATTATTCTGCACATCGCTGCATCCTGCGCCCAGGAAAGATAGTGCAAATACCAATGTTGTGAAAATTAACTTTTTATTTGGCATAGATCGTGTTGTTTTTATTACTTACCGCCAAGTGCAAATTTAATGCCAAATAATTTATTTTAAGCTCAAAATGTTGCTAGTTGAAAATTGCCAAAAAACAACTGTTTGTGCTTACAAATAGTTGTTTATTTTAAGCAGTCTCAGAAATTTCTTCAAAATGGAAATAAAATTGGCAAATGATAGAAATGATTAAATCGACTCAATAATTGTCCGGTAGCAATTATTGATAACATAAATTATACGAGGGAAATCAGCGGATTTAGCCAGAGACAAAGAAATTTTTTCTCAGATGAGAGTCCCCGTTCACGAAGATCTCGATAATGTGCTTACCCGGATAATGCACCCTTGTAGTGAATTGTTTTAGGGAATGTGCCTTACAGAGCAATACAGTTTCACCCGGCAGCAATTTCTTAGCAGCTAACTTAAAAACTTTTGGTTTGGTCTTGCCGTTCGCTTTAACAAAATGGATGGCATAGTCAATCATCAGGTTTTGTTTTTTTTCGCTTATTGATTTAAGGAGAAATGAGAACTGGAGCGCCTCGCCAATTTTAAATTGGTCCCTGGCTATCTTAAACCCCGTTATACTTGCCTCAGGTTTTGGGGTGTAGCCCAGCAGTTCCAGAGCCCCTTTATTCCCCTGTTTCAGTAACGTTCGCGCGGCGTGTTTAATCAGCCATTTCGTTTCAGGTGATTTATCTTTGGACCAGCGTTTGAGCGTTGCGACAGCAATTTCAGGATTGTCCTTAGCGATATCGTTAATGTTGTTAGCAACGGAACGTCTTACCATAAGGTTGGTATCACTCTTTAATTTGTCGAGCAGTGTGATTACTGGCCCGGGATCTTTGATGAATTCGTGCAGCCTTGAACCAAGCGGCAGACGCGGCCGGGTCCCTTCTGATACAAGCCGGCGCGCGAACGGACTGGGATCAGTTGCCAGCTTTTTCAGGAAGTCCATTGTCTTTTCGGGATATTTGCGAATGAAGGGGCGTATCTGCTCTTCGGCAGTGAAACGTTTTGTCATTTCGTAAAGTGCATTCAGCGATTCATCCGGGAAATCGATACCGTATTTTGCGATAAAATCACATTGCGGCATTATTACAAAACCAACTGAACCGGAAAGATCGTCTGCCTCAGGTTCCGGGTCTAACGCTTTGACGAGTATGCTGACCGCTTTTGGAAGATCTTCAGGAAGAAATTGCGCGAGTTTATCACGGATAAGCGTGGACCTCTCTCCGAAACTTAATTCCGCAAGCTGATCGTTAATTTCCGCTATAAAGTTATGGTCATCAAATTGCCTGTAAACTTTTTTTATTCCGGCAGCTAACCGTTCAACAAGTTTTTTATTAAAAACACTCCTGAACAGTATTTTTTCTTCAGGCAAATGACTACCTGTGAAACAAATTAAAAATCGAAGAATTCTCCGAGGAAGCCTTCTTTCTTTTTCTTTTTGTAATCATATTTATAATCATCGCGGTCATCGTGATGTTTATGTTCCCGCTCTCTGTAACGGTTACGCTCAGGCTCCCTGTTAGTCAGTGGCGCCGGCGCAGACCGTTCTATCAGTTTATCCAGTTCGCCTCTGTCGAGCCATACTCCCCTGCAGTCGGGGCA
>CAIMOS010000154.1 GCA_903843135.1 uncultured Ignavibacteriales bacterium
CGGAGTTTTTCATAAGGCAGAATGACAGTTGCCTCACCAAAATCTTTTGGCCAGTTAAGTTTATTTTTTACTCTTTCCATTTCCTCAAAATCCGTGGATGCGCCAAACACAGGCAGCCACTCGTGTTGACAATTATAGCCTCCACAAAAATACAGAATTGGTAACTTTTGACCATTACCGGGCTTATCACCGAGTATTTCGATCGGCGCCTCAAACCCGGAATCACTCCGGGTTTTTTATTTTAAGAATTTAGATTTTCGGTCCACACAATTTTCAATAAACCGTTCCTCCCCTTATTATTGAAATCGATGCACCGAGCCAGACCGAAATGGGAGATTGTGAGGAGTAATTGAAACCCTGCAATAAAATCATAAAATTCGGGCACAATTTGTTTAATTCATCTGCCAGATTGTACCAAAGCCAAAAGTTTTTCCATAATATCTTTCACGACACTCTCCGCCTCTTTATCCTCAAGGATATTATGTCCCGACAAGGCGTATGATTTATGTGAGTATTTGACTTTAGACTTGCCGAACAAATCCAACAAATCCTCTTCATAAACAGTATTGTCGTTCTTTCCTGTAAACAAATATAATTCAGATTTATTCAACTTTCCCAAATCAGTGGACTTTGCCAGATCCCATACTGCCTTAACGGCCATAATCGGAACAGCATCATAGACAAATCTTTTCTTATTGTGGTTATTCCTTGTTTTTGATTTACTCACAACAGGATTTATCACTTTGATCAGATCGTATATAACAGGGATACTGAACAAAGTATGAAATAGTTTATGTTTTCTATTTACGATAATATAGGGTGCCGTAAGAAAAATGTGGGGGACATTATACCTGGCAGCAATGTGAAGTGTCAATGCGCCGCCTGCAGAGTGCCCCAGAATAACTATTTTTTCATTTACAGATTTCAGAATATTATAGGCGTTATCCGCATCCCTGAGCCAGTCTGTGTATTTAACATTACAAAGCTGATTAACATCGTTAATCCCAAATCCGGTAAGCCCAGGAGCATAGTAATTAATTGAACTCGCTTCAAGTTCTTTGATCAGTCCGCTAAATTCATTAACGGAAGATGAAAAACCGTGCAGGAGTAAAACACCAAATTCACTCTTCTTATTCAGGCTAAACTTTGGCTTCGTTTCTTCGAAACTGCCGGTAAGTTTATCGGCCTCAAAATATTCCAATTGACGCAGTGATCTCTTTATACGTAAAACTGCCGCAATTCTTATCGCGAAAAATACGATAAGTGAAAGCAAAACAATCAGGTATCCGGAATTTTTATATAGTATTTCCATAATGTTAAGCGCAAGATAAGAATTTGGAGGATATTTTTCTTTGATCGCTTGTGTATCTGTGCTTTATATAATTAGAAAAAATATTCTGAGCAAAAAGCCAAAACTTAAAGAGCTCCTCCCCTTGTTATTAAATGGGAGGTTTGGAGGGGTCATAGAAACACGGATTTTGCATATTTCGTTTTTATGGTACTTGCAAGGACATCTTATTAGTTAACAAAATTTGAGTCCTTCGCGAAAATCTTGTATGTTACAGATATTTCTTTCTGCAAATAGTATAACAAATATGTTTACATACAATTACACGGTTAAATTCGGAGACTGCGATCCCGCGGGCATTTTATATTTTGCGAATATTTTTAAAATATGCCATTCGGCATTTGAAGAGTTTTTAATTGAGAAAGGTATTTCGAAAGACTATTTCTCCGGAGAAGAGCTGATTTTCCCGCTGCTCTCCGCCAACGCAAAATACCTGAGGCAGATACCGCTTCATTCCGGGATCGAGATTAAAGTATCAACCACAGATGTCAGGACCAATGCTTTTTCACTGAACTATAGAGTTCTTGATTCGGGAGAAATACTGCTTGCGGATGTTGAAACTGTGCATGTATGCGTGAATAAAAGTACCGGAACAAAAACTAATTTACCCGGTTATTTGACGGAGGCTTTTAAGGAATAATACTTTTATTGATGTTTTTTCTGATCTCTGCCCTCTTTAATTTACCCAACTCAGTTCTGGGGAGGCTCTCAACGAAAACATATTCCTTTGGATTTTTTCTGTCATCAATTTTGTCCCCCAGTTTTTGATTTAACATCTCTGCCGTAACATCATTACCCTGTTTTACTTTAACTAACGCTACGACTATCTCCCCCCAGCGCGTATCCTGTTTCCCGGTTACGCATACCTCTTCTATTAGTCCTGTAGAAATTAAAGCTCGCTCTATCTCAAGAGGGTTAATATTCAGTCCTCCTGAGACAATTAGGTCTGTTCTGCGCATAAGCAGAGTAAGATAACCTTCAGAATCGATTTTCCCGATATCCCCGGTATGGAAATAACCGTTCCGGAATTTCTCTTTCCCCTTCCCTTCATCACCAAGAAATTGGCGGATGAGAGTCGGGGACTTAACCAATACTTCTCCTTCCTCTTCAGTTAAACTTTCATCGACGGGAATAATCTTTCCAGTGACGCCGTCCAGGAATTTTCCCGATGTGTCAATTTTCTCCGGATTCCGTGTCAAATCCACGGCCGTAATCATTGTAAATGTTTCGGTAGCACCGTAGACTTTGTAAATCGGCCATCCCTTTTTCAACGACTCCCGGATGACACCCGAATCTGAAGGGCCGCCGCCGACAAGCACACACTTTAATTTATTGTCACCGGCTAATTGCATCTCCGCCAGATCCTGCAGTTGTGCATTCACTAAAGAACAATGTGTTATCCCGTGACGATTAATCAGCGGAATGAGATCCTCCGCCTTTTGAGATTCGGGTATAAAGAGAGTGCCCTGATTAAACAACGCCCTGCATAAAATCGCAAGTCCGCTGACGTGATTCACAGGAAGGCTTAATAACCATCTCGAAATGCTTTGATCACCAAATATTTTTCCTGTTATATAAAGATGTTCAGCAACCGAAGTAAAAGGGACAACGGCGGCTGAAGGCTTGCCTTCACTTCCGGAAGTAAGAATGACCGAGCAATCTTTACCGGTATCAATCGTTAAGTCATCAGGCGCTGTTAAATCAACATCCCGGGCGATGGAACCGAGAAGATGACCTTGCCCGATAACCTTAATTCTAAAAAAATCACTTAACTCTGAAATCTCTTTCTGAATAATCTTTTCACTGACGAGTAAAGGTGTGGTTCCGCGGGCCCAGAGTGTGAGGATCAATAATATGCTGTCAATCCGGTTACTTACGGGGAGGACAAGTAAATCATCTTTTCTTGTTTCATCAGAGATAAGAGCTTGTAAATCTCCGATTATACTAAGCAGATTTCTATAGGATATCCCCTGCATTCCGTCTGCATATTGTTCGGTAAATTTCCTATATAAATCAACGCTGACTGATTGCGAATCAGGAAATACTATCGCAGTTTTTTCAGAGGAACTAATTTTCAGCATTTAATAATGAATGGGTGATCAGATACTGATCTCGTTTAGCAGTATTTTGCCGCCGCTTACCGGATAGGGATCATTTTCAATATCATTGACAAAAAATGAAGAGGTATCCAGGCCGCAGCGTATATCACAGCTCAAATAAGAAGCAGCAAGAACGGATAATTTTTTCCCGATGACAGAGTCCATCGATGTTGTAACGACTGCGCCGACACCGGCATTTTCGGCACGATTAATAATTTCGATTGATCTCCTCAATCCTCCTGCCGGAATAGGTTTCACAACTACATAATCTGCAGTTCCTGCAGTGACTATCTTTTCCAGATCGTCCAGATTTTTCATCGATTCGTCGGCAGCCAAAGGCGTGCTGACGCGGGACTTAAGATATTCAAACTCGTTAAAATCCGGGACCGGCTGTTCCATATACTCAATATTCTGGTCTTCAAGAGCTTTTAATATTTCAACCGCCTGTATTTTGGTCCACTTCCCGTTGGCATCACCGCGAAGTTTGATACTGTTCCCGAAATTTTTCCTGATGTCCATAAATATTTTCAGGTCGTGATATGTTTTATCCCTGCCGCATTTGATTTTAACCGTATCATATCCCAACCCGATAAATGTTTCAATCTTGTTCAGGATTTCTTTAGATTCCTCGAGACCGATTACAGCGTTCACATAAACAGAACCTTTGATCCGGTTTTTTAATAAC
>CAIMOS010000155.1 GCA_903843135.1 uncultured Ignavibacteriales bacterium
AAGTTCACTGAGGATGTGATCAGGGCAAAGGCCGAGAGAGCTTTGGAGATGGTTGATCTCTCTCAGGCGATTGATAAAATGCCTTCAGAACTGTCGGGAGGTATGCGGAAAAGAGTCGGGCTTGCCCGGTCAATCATCACCGAACCCAAAATAATGCTATATGATGAGCCTACTACAGGTCTGGATCCGATTACGACAAAAGAGATAAGCAGACTTATCCGTAATCTGCAGAATGAACTCAAAATGACGTCAATAATTGTGACCCACGATATGATGTGTGCCCAGATAATTGCAGACAGGGCGATAGTGCTTCATAAGGGGAAAATTGTAATTGAAGGGACGCTTGAGGATTTGACAACTTCAAAGGACCCTTTCTTGGTGAATTTTTTTAGTCCGGAAATAATTGAAGAACAGAACGGAGAAATAGATGGCGTCTAAAACTTCGGTATTTAAATTAGGTATTTTTATTTTTATCGGAACAGCTCTTCTTGTCACGGCGATATTCCTTATCGGGGACAAGGAATCGATGTTCAGCGAAAGTTATAATATTAAAGCTTATTTCAAGACCATTGAGGGTTTAAGGAAGGGTGCGGCTGTCCGCCTTAGTGGTATTAACGTTGGAAGTGTTGACAATATCCAGATCGTGGATGATTCCACCGGCAGGGTTGAAGTGCTTATGCGGCTGACGTCTGACATCAAACGGTTTATAAAAGCTGATACCAGGGCCACCATCGAGACTGAAGGGCTCGTGGGTAATAAAGTCGTCATTTTACTTGTTTCCTCCACGAACGCCCCTGAGGTTGAAAATTTCGGGGCGATCCAGGGTGTCGATCCCTTAGGGTTCGGTAAGATCGTTGAAGAGACCCAGAGCACGATTGAATACACAAAAAGAATGACCCGCGATCTGTCTGAGATCATAGCCAGGGTGAACAGGGGAGAAGGTTCTGTTGGCAAGTTCCTGACACGCGACGACATCTATTTTAATGCAAATAACCTGCTCCTCACCACGGATACTTCCCTAAGCGCCATTACTGAAAAACTGGATACCATTTCTCTTGTTGTTTCCTCTTTGCTTACCGGAACTCAGTCTATTGTAAATAATGTAGACAGGGTGGTCCTCAAGGTCGATGAAATAATAACAAATGTTGATCAGGGGAAAGGACTTTTAGGAGCATTCATAAAAGACAGCAGTACTGTTGATAAAAACTTCGGGAAGGTACTCTCAAATATCATCCAGATTACCGAAGAAACGAAAATCGGCGCTGAGAAATTCTCCGAAAATATGGAGGCTCTTAAGAGGAACTGGCTGTTTAAGCAGTATTTTGAGCAACGTGGGTTTTACGACAAAACTCCATACGAAAAAGTTCTCGAACGCTTCATTCGTGATGTTGAGGACAAAATTGTAATATTGGATAAAAAATTAATTGAGCTGGAAAAGCTTAAAAAAACCGAGAGTAAACAGGGGGTAAATGATAATAAATAAAGAACTTAAAGGCTTTATTTTAATATTTTAAGTACATCTTTGAACTCGGGGATTGTATAGTCGTCTATCAATTCAAAAATTACTGATTCCACGCACGTTATATCAATGCCGGCCGATCTGAGTCTATTCATCGCGGTCTGATAGTTGTGGATATGTCTGGATCCGGTACAATCCTGCGGTACCGATACCCTGAGTCCGTTTTCATACAAGTCCAAAGCTGACTGCGTTACGCATACGTGCGATTCGATTCCTGCCAACACCACTGAATTTAATCCGTGCTCCCTTACTTGCTCCCATAATTTAGGGAGGCCGATAATACTGAACGTAGTTTTTACATAAGGATCAGGCTGTGATATTAGATCTTTAATGCGAGCGGGAGTTTTCCCGAGTTTTTCAGGATTCTGCTCAGTATAGAACACAGGGATTTTCAGAATGTTAAAAGCTTTTAGCAGTTTGACAATGTTCTCCGAGACAGCCTCATTACCTGAGATAGCCGGGATCAGTTTTTCCTGGAAATCTATCAGAATAAGGCAGGTGCTTTTCCGGTTAAAAATTTTATGGCTTCTTGCGTATTGCATCTGTTGAGTCAGGAGGGATTAATAGATCGGGTCCATACCATATTTGCCGCAGGC
>CAIMOS010000156.1 GCA_903843135.1 uncultured Ignavibacteriales bacterium
CCCAATGCCATCATTTTCCATATTTTGTATCTCCGGTAAATTCTATCCGTGTAAATTATAGAATCCGCATATATAATAAAAAAAAAAAAAAAACGATAAAGTCAAGCTTTTTATATCAATTTGAATGATAAATCACCAAACAAAACCGCTGCATATATTATAAGGCAAGGAGTCGTTAATACTAATCCGCTCAAGGGAAGAATATCCCGTGCCACAAATGATAAATTAGAATTTACCGTTCCGTACCGCGGGTTATTTTACCCGCGGCGGCGCAGTACAACAATACTACTAAATACAAACACGACGCCAATGAAGCCATCCGCCTCGAACCGCCAAAAATTCACACGCTTGAACAGGCGCTCGAATGGATAACGGACGATGAACTCGCCGAGATCACTCCCGCGTCAGTCAGAATACGAAAAAAATTCCTCACCGAGATGGATAAAAAGAACGCTCGGCTCGCACAAAAAGCAGAATCAAATTAATTCATCAGGCAACGGCAGCCTATTCGGCTGTCACTGCATTTCAAATTCCCACTACGCCGATAATGCCGGCTTAATCCGCGTTAATAAAGCCTTTTCATACAATCATATCTCTCAATACGTATAAAAAAATGCCCTGATTTAAGCATAAAATTTATTTTCTTGTTTATCATTTTAGCGAAGACTAACTTTAAAGATTAATTTTTATAATTTCAGATAATAGGAAAAAGAAACCGGTAATTTTATGAGCCTCAGTCAAATAGCTCGTTCTTTAAAACCATCCCCCACCTTATTGCTAAACGAAAAAGCGGCCATCCTTAGAGATAAAGGTGAGCCTGTCATTCACTTGGGCGGTGGAGAGCCGAAAAGCAAAGTCCCGATCGATGCTTTATTAGCAGCAGCATCACACATAAATACGGGCGAAATCAGGTACACACCTGCAGACGGAATCCCCGCTCTTAAAAAAGCAATCATCAGGTACACCGAAGAATTTTATCACCGCAGCGTTGCTCCGGAAAATGTTATTGTTTCCGGCGGAGCCAAACAGGCAATTCTCTGCGCGCTCCAGGCGATACTCAATCCGCAGGAAGAAGTTATCTATCCAGCGCCTTACTGGGTAAGTTACCCCGAGATGGCAAAACTTTGCGGCGCGATCGGCGTTCCCGTTCTTCCCGAAGACGGAACATTTTATCCGAGAATACAGGATATTGAACAGCGTGTCGGCAGTTATACAAAAGCTGTTATAATCAACAGTCCGAATAACCCTTCCGGCGCGATGTACAGCGAACAGTTTATAGCTGATATAGTTGATTTCTGCGAGCGCAAAGGCCTGTACCTCATTATGGATGACATCTACCATCGTTTAATTTTTGACGGCAAAAAACCTATCAGCGCTTATGATTACGCAAAAGATTTTTCAGAGAAATCAAAACTGATTATAATCAACGGAATCTCGAAGCAATATGCTATGACCGGTTTCCGCATCGGCTGGGCGGTCGCGAATAAACAGATTATTGAGGCGATGACAAATATCCAGGGCCACCAGACATCGGGCCCGAGCGTGATACTCCAGAAGGCAGCTGTAGGAGCATTGAACGGAGTCCAGTCAAGTGTTGAGAGTTTAAGAATAACACTTGAAAATAACCGCAATGTAATGATCGAGAGACTCAAGGCATTTGAGGGTATTCATATCACGAAACCTGACGGAACATTTTATTGCTTCGCGGATTTCAGCGCGTATGATAAGAACTCCAACAGACTGAGTCAGTTGCTTGTAGATAAAGTAATGGTTCTCACCGTACCGGGAGCAGAATTCGGCCTCGAAGGTTACCTCAGGCTCAGTTACTGCGGATCAATCAAGGACATAACTGAAGGCATCGAAAGAATTAAATGGGTGCTCGATCCTAATTCTCCGAATGAACTCTATATCGGGGACCGCAAACTCGTGAGGGACTGGTCATGAGTAAATATCTCGAATTCAGCACCCCCGCAAGCAAAGAAGCAAAAGAACTCGCGGCTGATTTTAAGTTAGAGAATATCGGCCTTACTCATCTTGACAGGGTATACTGGAATCTGCCGAATGAAGCCTTGTACGAAGAAATAATTTTCAGAAATGAAGCGCACCTCTCGGCAGACGGCCCGATAGTAGTCAAAACCGGTAAATGGACCGCCAGGGCGGCTTCAGATAAATATGTCGTGAAGGAAGAGAGCACTGAAAACAATATATGGTGGGGCCAGTATAACAAACCTTACAGCCTCGAAAAATTTAACTCCCTCCTTATGAGAGTCCAGGCGTATGCCCAGGGCGAAGAATTCTTCGTTCAGGACTGCTACGCCGGCGCTGATCCTGATTTCAGGCTCCCGGTAAGGATCATTACCGAAAAAGCCTGGCACAGCCTTTTCGCCCGCAATATGTTTTTAACTACAAGCGATAAAGAAACATTAAAGAAATTCGCCCCGGAATTTACTGTTTTGTGCGTGCCGGGATTCAAAGTTGATCCGAGAGTTGACGGGACCGGAACGGAAACCGGTATCATTATCAACTTCGGGCAGCGTATCGCGATAATCGCGAACACACTTTACGGCGGCGAAATCAAAAAATCAATTTTCACGGTACTGAATTTCCTTCTGACATTCCAGGACGTACTGCCAATGCACTGCTCTGCCAACGTCGGCAGCGGCGGCGATGTTGCCCTCTTCTTCGGACTCTCCGGTACAGGGAAGACGACTTTATCCGCGGACCCCAAACGTAACCTTATCGGCGACGATGAGCACGGTTGGGGAACGAACGGCGTTTTCAATTTCGAAGGCGGCTGTTACGCGAAAGTGATAAGGCTGTCGGCTGAGGCCGAACCTCAGATCCACGCCTGCACACAACGCTTTGGCACGATTCTCGAAAACGTCGTTTATGATCCTGTGACACGCAAGATCGATCTTGACGATGACAGCATAACGGAAAACACCCGCGCAAGCTATCCGCTTGAGTTCATACCTAATGTTGTTCCTGAGAAAATGGCGAGAACACATCCGAAAAATATTATCTTCCTCACCTGCGATGCTTCAGGCGTGCTGCCCCCGATCTCAAGACTGAGTCCGGATCAGGCACAGTACCACTTTATCAGCGGGTACACATCCAAGATAGCCGGCACTGAACTCGGGTTGGGAATCGAACCTCAGATCACTTTCAGCGCCTGCTTCGGCGCTCCGTTTATGGTCCGTCATCCGCACGCTTATGCTGAGATGCTGAGCCAGAGAATGATGAAGCACGGCGCACAGTGCTGGCTCGTAAATACAGGCTGGGTCGGCGGCAGATTCGGCGTCGGAAAACGTATCAGCATCAGACATACACGCAATCTGCTCAACGCGGCTCTCGAAGGGAAACTCGATAACGTAAAATTCCGCAAGGACAAATTATTCGGCTTTGAAGTTCCGCTCTCCTGCCCGGATGTTCCGCAGGATGTTCTCGATCCTTCAACTTCCTGGGGCAACAAAGACGAATACTGGAAAAAGTATGATGCCCTTGCTGCCAGGTTCATCGAGAACTTCAAACTGTTCCAGGATGGTTGTTCCGCGCAGGTCATTAAATCCGGACCAAAGCGCATCTCACAGATAAAACTGTAGTTCTCACATTTCTCTCAACTCCGGCGCCTCTCCATAATATGCAGAGGCGCCGGAAAGTTGACAGCCTCCACTCTTCTAAAATTACCATTATAACCTGTAGGTCGAAATTTATTTCGACCCCTGATGACACAGGTGATACCTTAGGATTCACGACGAATCCCGGCCTGCATTCAGAATTGAATTATTGTATTAAGATGATTTGCGGTTTGAAACTCTACCGTGTCGGACAACTATTAAACGGTTTTCACGTTCAATAAAAGGTAAAAATTCTATGGTTGGGCAGTTGTAAAAACTTTAGCATATTTACGCACTATTTCCGGGTAGCATTTAACAGGCAGATGCCCAACCCCGCCAGGCCCGAAAGGGAGCAACGGTCAGCGTTTTGTCTGTGTAAGTGCCTGCCCGGTTTTTTTATAAATACACCTTCAGAGGCAGTATATATTCCAGGGTTCCCCCTCCTATACGGGCTTTCGCATTAAAAGAAACTTTAACCAGCATCCCCTTCTTGAAATTCATCCTAACCCCGGAGTTAGATACAAAGTCCGAAACGTACTCAGAAAAGTCAGGTTCGTGCCCTACGATCATAACACTGTCAGCCTTAAGCGAATTTACCAGTTCAATCACGTCCTCCGTGCTTCCTATTCCGGAAAGCCGCTTATCGATTATGATTTCAGCCTGATGATTCATCGCCTCTTTAATAATCTTAGCGGTTTCATAGGCCCTTACTTTAGGCGAGGACACGATGTGTACTAAACCCTTTATCAAGTGCGGCCAGTTTTTGCAGGAATTCGCTAAATTCTGTTTCCCTTCCGGCGTCAGTTTACGATCCTCATCCCTTCTGCTTTGCGCAAAACTTTCAGCCTCGCCGTGCCTTACAAGATATAATTTCATTTAACACTCCACTCCGAATGAATTTATAATTTCTGAATAAATTTCTTTGTTCTTCTCATATGAAAATATCGGCGCTTCAAATATCAGCAGATATTTTTTATCA
The DNA here is from genome assembly GCA_903843135.1 of uncultured Ignavibacteriales bacterium. GTDB lineage: Bacteria > Bacteroidota > Ignavibacteria > Ignavibacteriales > Ignavibacteriaceae > JABWCL01. Next base: position 4,597 of record CAIMOS010000156.1, read on the forward strand.
ATGCAGCTGACTTCGAAAAACCTGATGTAATTCTTTTTAACTACAATATTCTCTGTAAATCTTACAGTGTAAAACCGTTGTACCGTCTGGTCAAGCGAATATTCAATATAATTCTCGGTAAGATCATCTGCCCTGAGCTCGATAACGGACACATAGGCGCCCTGGTTTATATTTGAATAAAGTGAGCCCTTCATCGGTTTCTTAAGATATTTCGTGATGAATACATCCCGCCCGACCCGCCATCCTTCCGGAATGAAAATCGAGAAACCTGCTTTTTTATTCTTTTCGTTGTTGTACTTATGGACCGAATCAACGGATGTTTTTGTGCCGAGCGACTTAAGCGAGGATGCAAGGTCAACAATCTGTGAATCGCTTACGTCTCTGTTATATTTAGCAACCCAGCCATCAACCAAACGGTTAAAGACCATCTTGTTGCTTTCATATTTCTGGGATGTAGAGTCAAAGAAAAACTTATCCTTCAGATCCACAAGCCGCAGCCGCGGCTCGACTTTGATGCCGGTTGTGATCGATTTTGCACTTATAGCCTCTATCACCTGCTCCCTGAAATTTTTCCCTTCGCTGTATTCAATATAGTTACGCCAGGAAAGTTCAACCCTGTCCCCCCGGACGGTATATAAATTTATTCTCTTCAGGTTAATATCATCCTTAGAACGGAAATTTTCGATTACTTCAAAATAATTGATGGTATCCATCTTCCCTTTTGTGAGGGAGAGATAACCGTTGAGTGACTTATCCATCAGGTAAAGTCTGTACGCGGAGTCATAAACAGCCAGCCTGTTATAAACAGGGTTCTCAAACTCAATAAGTACCGCGTATAGTTTTGTTTTACCCTTCACGATAATACTGTCGAAGGTAATCTTATTATATTTTTCCGGCTGCTGAATTGAGAGATCAATCAGCCCTTTCAGTGAGTCGTTGAAAACCTTCTCCCCTTTCATTGCTTTTTCCAGAAACGAAGTGAAGTTCTTTGATTTAAAGACTTCAACTTTCTTATTATTCTCACCGCAACCGGTGCAGAATAACAAAAAGAAAAGGCTTATTCCGGTGAGAATAAATCCTTCGATAGCAAATTTATTTATGATTTTATACTTCAGCATTTTGTATTGATTTGTACCTTTAGAAGATAAACATCGCGGACATCAGGCTGCGGGTTTCATCCCCTGCCTTTCTGTATTATTTATCTATTCTTCAGGAAATTATTTATTCAATTTAATTATTATCTTGGTTAAATTTATAATTAATTTCTTTTAGCGGACACTCAAATATAAGACCATTCATTATGAAAACAGTCATCATTACGCTCGTGGCGGTTATGTTATCCTCAGCTTTTTCATTCGCCCAGAAAGTGAAATTGGATGAGAAAAGCAGGGATTTTGACCAGTTGCATATAAAACTGGAAATAAAGCTTAATATTCCTGCGGGAAGCCTTGCGGGAAAGGCAAATTATAAGATTCTTCCACTGACCGATAATTTCCGTCTGCTCCGGCTGCACACTGAGAGCACTGAGATTAATGACATTGTCTGGGAAGGCCGCCCGCTTAACTATAAAATCGATGAGGGGGTTTTATACATAGAAATGCACCGCGCATTCCGCAAAACCGATACCGTTGACCTCTTGATCAGTTACACATCAAAACCTTCCGACGGAATTTATTTCTTCGCCCCGACTCCGGAATTTCCGGATATGCCGCTTCAGTGCTGGACGCAGGGACAGGGTGAGAACAACAGGCACTGGTACCCGGCCTACGACGTTCCTGACGACAAACTCACCTCAGAATTATTAGTAACTGTGCCGAACGGGCTGAGCGTGATCGGCATAGGAGAATTGGAGTCAGTTACTTTCTCCGGCGGTTCCTCTGTCTATCACTGGAAAATGTCGCGTCCCCACGTCAATTATCTTAACAGTTTTATCGCCGGCAAATTCAGTTCTCTGACTGAAAATTTTATGGGGACAAAGTTTGAATATTTCGTCCCGGATGAATACGCCAAGAATATCGATCTCTTTTTCGGTAAGACTCCGAAAATGGTAGAATTCTTCTCTGATTATTCAGTGCCATATCCCTATAAAAGATACGCGCAAACCACCGTTCACGACTTTGAATACGGAGGAATGGAGAACATAACCGCAACAACGCTTAACCGGCGGATGCTTCACGACGAAAACGCATATCCGAATTATTCCGCTGAAGGGCTTGTTTCGCACGAACTTGCCCATCAGTGGTTCGGCGATCTTCTCACTTGCCGGACCTGGGAACACATCTGGCTTAACGAGGGATTCGCAACTTTCTTCGATAACCTTTGGGAGGAATGTGAAAACGGCAGGGACTCCTATCTGCTGGCTGTTACAGGATCACACAACGACGCAAAAGCGGCATCGGACGCGGACACTTCGTATTATTCAGACAGCTTTATAGCGAATAAAATTCCGGCGGAACTTAGAGACGGCCGCGCGTACTCCCGCGGCGCTTCGATTCTGCATATGCTCAGAATTAAACTCGGCGATTCTGTCTTCAAAAAAGCGATGCGCGCTTATGTCAGCAAATATGAATACGGAAGTGTCGTTACGGATAATTTCAAAGAAGTGATGGAATCTGTTTCCGGCATTGACCTCACAGATTTTTTCAATGAGTGGATCTACTCGCCGGGTTATGCAGTTTTTAACATCACTCACAAATATGATTCACTGAACAATTCCGTTAGAATCAGCATCCGGCAAAACTCCTCACACAAAAACGGGCCCCGGTTTTACCATACAGAGCTTCCGGTCCGGTTTTACTCCGGAAAATTTATTACAGATACCTTGCTGAATCTGGACAGAGAAAATCAGGAATTCAATTTTACTTTTCAGAATAAACCGGAGTTAATCGTTTACAACCGTTTCTCCCCGGTCTTTTGCAAAGTTAATGTTGACTATTCTCAGGAAGAACTTCTGTACAGACTGAAGTACGACGATGATATTACCGGGAAAATCCTCGCGCTGGATAAATTGTCAGCACACGCTGAAACAGTAATTCCAGAATTAATCCGGTCATTCAAAAGAGAAAAATTCTTTGCAGTTAAAACTAAGATCATCGACATCATTAAGAATGTTAAAAATGAATCAGCAAAAAATTTCCTCCTCGAATCAATAAACGATAATGATCCCGGAGTAAGGGAATCCGCAGCGGTGGCTCTGGCAGAGTTTACCGGGGATGAAGTTGCAAAAGCGTTAAATATGAATCTGGATTCTGAACTTAATTACTATGTCCGGGCCGCACTATATTATTCGCTTATGGAATTGTCCCCCGATGGAAGCAAAGAACTCGCCAGAACTGCGTTAAAAGAAAAATCCCATATGGACATAAACCGGAGAAGAGTGTTTGAGTCCCTCGCCAAAAGGAAGGATCCGGCCGGTTTTGACTTCGCCGCGAAATACCTGGATTATAATCTTAGCACAGGCGATAACCATCTTGGTGATATTGCCATACTTGATTATACCGCGGCGATGTACCCTTCTCACCCCCTGGATGCGGCGAAAGTCATAGAAGTTGGGTTGGGAAATTATTACTTTAGGACACGTAGTTATGCGGCGGACCTCGCTGCCCGTTTCAAAATTACCGGACTGAAGGATAAACTTGCAGGTATCCTTAAAAATGAACAAAGGAAAATTGTTACCGGACCGTTAACGAAGGCAATTGAAAAACTGAACAAATAAACCAATGTCAGGCCAATCGCAGATATTGAGGCTCCTCCCGGTACTGTTAATCGCAATGATAACAGGATGCCGCGAAGATATTCTTCCTCCGGATGTGTTTGTCGGCACGAAGAATTCTCCGGTAGTTGATAACTACAGAAGCTATTATAATATGCAGATTGACGCCGACGGCCTTAATATGATCTTTACGGACAGCCTGAAATTCAGAACGAACAATGCTTATATTGAGATGCTGAATTTCGACCATAAATCGGGAAGCATTTACGTGACCCTCTTCAGCGGTGAAGATGTTTTGTTTCGCTCGCTGATAGATGAAAACCGTTCAAGTTTTAATACTTCACTTGAAGGCCGTGCCCCGGATAAACTGATGCTTAGTTTCAATAATTTTTCCGGGAAATTCAGGATTAAACTTTTACCATACAATTAATTAAAATGATAAATAAAGTTTTTTTAACATTCACAATAATACTGTTCGCCGGCTTTTCATTCGCGCAAACGGCTTCCTCGTATTTCCCGGCGGAGACAGGGCATAAATGGTACTTCAAAACCGAGGTCCTCGACACTCTTAATAATCCTGTCGACTCCCTCACAACTTTCAGGATTGATTCATTTGCTGTTAACTCTACTTTCAAAGAGAAAGCCGCAAAAGTTGTGCTTTCCAAATCCGGGCCTCAACTCACAATAGTCTCTCAGCCTTATCTCGATACAAATTATATAAATCTGGAAGGAAGCAACGGCAGCGTCTATTTCCGGATCGCAAATTCTGAGCAACTTCGCCTCTTGTTCGATTCTCTCGCACTGGATACACTTTTTGGAAGCTTCGATACGCTTATTAATACGCTCTTTTCTTTTGAAAAGTGGTATTCATTTTACAAGTTCGGCAATTTTGTAAATTTCCCATATACGATATTTACTTACGATACTACAATAACCATTGATACATTAACGCTTCCCTTAAGATTCGGGATCACGGGAAAAAGAATCTCCGATGCAACTCTGGCGACTGATATCGGGACATTTGATTGCAAACGATTTATCAATCAGTATAAAATTTCCTACAGGGTGGAAATACCCCCGTTACCGACAATCCTGATCCCCTTACTTACACTTAACGATTCAATCTACATCGCGCCCGGGAACTGGATTGTTCAGACCGAAATTCCGTCCACGGTTTTGGATCTTAGTTATCTGCAGCTCCCTTCGTTCAGTTTACCCGGATTAAAAGTTTCATCCATTCCGGAGATTATTCCGCCTGTAAAAGTTAACGATAAGATTATAGACCGGACACCTCAGCTGAGTTTAAATAATTACCCAAATCCGTTCAGTTCTTCTACAACAATAATATTTAAAATCCCAAAAGCCCCTCTCCTTACTAAGGAGAGGGGTTGGGGTGAGGTTGCCACGCTAAAACTGTACGACCTCCTCGGCCGGGAAATCACGACATTGATTAACGCGCCGATGGAAAGCGGAACTTATGAATTCAGTCTTAAGTCCGGATTGGTTGACGAAGGTGTTACGTTATCAAACGGAATTTATTTCCTCCGGTTGAATTACGGCAGCAGCAGCGTAACTCAGAAGCTGGTTGTTCTGGACTAAGGCAATCCGCCAAAAAAATGTACAAAGAAAAAGCACTTTCGCTCGCGAAAGAATTTGAACTAAAAGCCGCCGCCAAACTTGGGACTGTTACTGTCACCATAAAAGAGGAACAGAACAGCTATTCAGTACTGCTTGCGCAGAAAACCGAGAAGTTAAAAGTAATGTTCTTTTTCGGTAAAAAGGGGATCAAGGTTTTTCCTCAGGGTGATACAAATACTGCTATTTACCGGGAGGTTAGTTCATTGATCAATCCGGATTCCGGCGCCCTGCCTGCTCATCAGGAGACTTCTGTCAGTCCGCTGCAGGGCGAACCTGCCGTCTATATCGGGACAGATGAATCAGGTAAAGGTGATTACTTCGGCCCGCTCGTAATTGCCGGTGTGGGAGTCAATCCTGATACTATTCTAAAACTCCGGAAGATCGGCGTGCGCGACAGCAAGATGCTGACTGACGGAGAGATGGCAAAAATGTACCCTCTGATTACCGAAGCCTGTGAAGGTCATTTCAATATCATTACGATTAACCCTGCTAAGTACAATGAACTCTATTCGCGGATCAGGAACCTTAATAAACTTCTCGCCTGGGGCCACGCGAAAACCATAGAGAATATACTTACCTCATCTCCCTATCCTGAGGCAATAAGCGATAAATTCGGCGACGAGTCCTACATTATCAGTTCACTGCAAAAACTCGGCAAACAGATAAAACTTCACCAGATGACAAGGGCGGAAAGGTATACCGCGGTTGCGGCGGCATCAATTCTGGCGCGCCATACTTTCGCAGGCTGGTTTTATAACAGTAAAAATAAATTCGGTTATGAATTAAAGAAGGGCGCTTCAAAAGAAGTTGAAAAAATCGCGGGTAAAATCATAAAAGAAAAAGGAATGGAATTCCTGAACACCGTGGCCAAGGTCCACTTTAAAACCACTCAGCAGTCGCAGAACCTTTTTATGTAATTCAGTTAAGCCGCTTACTGATCAGAATAAATTCCTGACAAATCCGATCTCAAAAAACAGATTCCCTTCCATATCAGCCCAGTCGTGCGGCACCGATATTTTTTTCTCCGCCTTCCTTAACAATATATCATATCTTACTTTCCATTGAAAACTGTATTTTGATCCCTGCCCGAATTTATAGTTAAATCCAAAGTCCAGAGAGGGTGAAATTTGTGTAAATTTTAAAGTTTCTGTAATTGTTTTCATCGTCGCGGGCTGCCCGCCTCCGGGATATTCAGTACGCCGTGTTATTCCGGCTTCATCTGTAATCATATAGACAACGCTATACAATCCCGCGTGCAATCCGAGCTCATTCTTAGAATCAATCTTGGGCATATACCTGTACACAATTCCCGCCCGGAATACGTGTGCGTAGTAACTCAGGCCTGTGGCTTTATCATAAATATAGCTCACCGGATTGCCCCCTGAGTATACAGTCGATTTATAATCATATTTAGGTTCCCCCTGAGATATCTGGAATTCATACCCGGCGCTCACCCCGATACCGGTATTGAGAACGTAAGTTAACCCCGCGCCGAAAGCCCAGGCGCCTCCGTATTCCGAAGATAAATCCCCCATAAAAGATGCTCTTGATGAACTGATATCAAGCATCAGTCCCGGCTGCGGGCCCATCAGCGACACACACCTTTCTGTTTCAAGGCTGTCAAGTCCGGGATCAATGGATCGATCGAAAGTCGATGCAAGCCCCTCTGTATGCATTGTCCAGCAGCAGGAGAAAGCATCGCCCAGGCAGCTCATAGCAGCATCCGCCATAATTGATGTTAACCCGTCTGAAATAACATTGGATCCCGAATGGGAATGTGCGTCTCCGGAATTATTATCCGGCTCTTTGTTCTTCTCGCCTTCTTTCGGCACGCGTTGTTTTGTAGTTTTTTCCTTATCGCCGCGGCGTGCGGAATCGGGAGGAGCGATGTAAAATATTTCTGCTTCATAAGTAATTGCAGAGCGGGATTCACCGCTGCAAAATAACAGAAGGATAAGAATATTAATGATAATTGATGTTGCGTGTCGCATAAAAACCAGCATATTTTTATTTCAAAATTAATTCACGCAGATGATATAATTGTCACAGAATTGTAAAAAAATAATAGATATGTACACAGCCTCCTCGACTCCGGGGGTGAAACACCAAAAGCCTCAGAATAGAAACTGTAATTTCCGAATTTGATTCACATCGGCAGAGTCCGTTATTTAAGGAAATTCCCCGGCAATGAATGTTCGTTGTTAAAACGGGAATTCCTCAAGAACCTCTTCCTTTTTCTCCTTCCTGTTCTCTCTGTTCTTCTCTGCAATTTTATGTTCAAAATTACCCTCTACATAAATTGCCTTATATGGTTTGGTCGGGCAGGCTTTTTCGCAGGCACCGCAGCCGATGCAATACTTGTCCCGTACTTCGGGCAAAAATAATTTTTCATAAGGGACCATCGTCACGGCTTTTGTCGGGCAGTGTTCTGAACACGCGCCGCATTCCGATTTCTGAGTTACCACGACGCAGTTATCTTTAACAAAAATCGCTTTACCAAGCTGGCTGATTTTCTTCTGTTCAAGCGAAACCGGCAATAAGGCGCCAGTCGGACAAACGAGTGTACACTGGTTGCATTCAAAGTTGCAAAAACTTCGTGAATAATCCATTGCCGGCTGTAAAAATCCCTCCAGCCCGTAAGAAAAAAGTGACGGCTGAATTACGTGAGTCGGGCAGGCGCTTACGCATAATCCGCAGGCGGTGCATCTTGATGTAAAATGTTCCCTTCCGACTGAACCGGGAGGCGTTACGGGATTCTTTTTCAGAATCGGGACTTTGTTAATGACATACACAAGAATGCTGTCTTTCACCGCGGCATACGTTAACAACAGAGGCGCGATAGATCCAAGTTTATTTACGAAAAACCTCCTTGAGGGATCGTATTTATCGCCGGTGCCCGTACTGTTTCTCTCCAGTATTATCGCGGTCGAAGTGCATACAGAGGTGCAGTTAAAACACACCACGCAGCGGGACATATCAATGTCTTTACTCTCCGTATCAATACATTCCGATTTACAAACTTTCCCGCAGGCGCCGCATTCCGTGCAAAGGTCGTTTTTTATTACAAACTTGAAAAGAGAGAATTTTGAAATGAGTCCAAGCAAAGAACCTACGGGACATAATGTATTGCAATACAATCTGCCGCGGAGGGCTGCCATAACGACAACAGTTAAGAAAAACACCAGGGCAAACGATATCACAAATGTATCGCCTAAGTAAAACTCCTGCGGATAAACAGAGTAATTCCCGAACCGGGAAAGTGTAAAAGAGATAATGTTATTTACCCCAATGATAATCGGGCGCGCAAGCTGAAAAGATATCCTTCCGAACCCGCTGAACGGATCAAGGAGATTCAGCAGGACCATACTGCCTCCGAGAACGGACAACACTGTGGCCAGCAACAATCCGTATCTCAGAAAATTGTAAGGCGCTGTGTAGAGGAATTTTATCCGTGACGAAAACCTCTTCCTGATGTATCCCGCAATGTCCTGCAAAACACCAAGGGGACAAAATACGGAACAATATACCCGTCCGTAAAGGAGAGTAAGCAGCGTAATCAATATGAATCCGGAGGTAAGAAGTGCAGGAACGGTGATGAATTTAATTACCGACGGAACAAACTGAAGCGCCGTAAATACGGGCCTGATTTTGTCTCCGATGATCCCGGTGAAATCAACAAAAATTATTAACAGAGGTATAAAGAAAAACAGTCCGAACGCTATACGGAAGCTTCTGTATACCCTCCTCGTCATAATATCAAATTTTTATTCTGTTGATATTCAGATTTTGCAGGTCGGTCCTACCTAGTCCCATTTCACGCGCGGATTTGATATACTGAATATCTTCCGGTTCAAAGTTAAGAAGTTTAGCAGAAGCCGCATCCGCGGCAACAATATCGGCAGAGATGATCTGTGCTTTAAGATTCATTACATCTTCTTCATCAACGCCGCGCGGGCCGTTCGATTTCATAACGTTGTAAGCGTCAACAATATTCAGGTCCGGTTTCCGGAAACTCGCAAAATCCGTTATGCACTGATGAAGGTTATTCCTGTGCCAGTAACTGCGGTCCCAGACAATGCCCATAAGGTTTTTCATTCCGATAGTAAGCTTTGCGGAGCCGTGCGTTTTTAATATCGGCACATTAATAAATACATCTGAATCGAGAATCAACTCGTGAACTTTAGCCGAGTTAAGCCTTTTGCCGTTCGGTACAGATATGCTCTGGTAATACGATTCTGAATTTCCCGGCGCGAGCTTTCCGCCGCTTTCCTTCACTGCCTTTTCAATGCCGCTGTTCTTATAGCATTTCATCCAGTTGTCGCAAGTGTTATCAAAAACCACAACTTCCTTCGCGCCCGCATTAAGGCAATGCTCGATGATCCTTGCTACGAGCGCGGGATTTGTATTCGCTGCCCTCTCAGGAACAACATCCCATCCGATATTCGGTTTCAGTACAACCTTCTGCCCTTTTTTCACAAACTTGCCGATGCCGCCTAAAGATTTAATGCCCGCATCAAACATTGATACGGCATCACCGCCGCGGACGGCTACCAAATCATAATTTACCGAGGTGTTACTGTAATGCGCTGAACTCTTGGGTAAGGTTTTAATAAAAGGGGCAGCAGCTATTCCGGCTCCTACCAGCGAGATGAACTTTCTTCTATCCATAAATACTAAATATCCGGATTTAATGATAATACAAATTACAACCTTCAATTTTTAATATCAACAGAAATCTGGAATTTTGTATGTTTGGGGATAAATTGATAAAAATGATAAAGTAAAAATATGTTTGAAACTGAAAATAAAATTATCGCGATGGTACACCTTGATGCGCTTCCGGGCACTCCAAAATACGGAGGGAATGTTAGGCGGATCATTGACCGCGCTTTAGCCGAAACTGAGATTTATTCCGCCGTGGGAATCGGTAATATTATGATCGAAAATATGCACGATGTACCCTATCTGAACCGCGATGCCGGCCACGAGATCTCATCAATTATGACTCTTGTCCTGTATGAAATTGTGACCCGGTTCCCGGTCAAAGCGGGGATACAGATCCTCGCGGGCGCAAATAAAGCAGCGCTCGCAGCAGCGCATTCCGCAGGCGCTTCCTTTATACGCGCCGAAGGATTCGTCTTTTCGCACGTTGCTGACGAGGGAATGATGAACTCCGACGCCGGAGAACTTTTAAGATACCGCAAAAATATTGGCGCTGACAACATCAAGATTCTCACTGACATCAAGAAGAAACACAGTTCCCATTCCATCACATCGGACGTGTCCATACTCGAAACTGCCAGGGCTGCTGAATTTTTCCTGAGCGACGGGGTTATCGTCACAGGTGTGGCCACCGGCAGCGAACCGTCGATTGAAGAGATTAAAATGCTCCGGGGTAAAATTTCAATTCCGATTATCGCGGGATCCGGCATTACATCAAAGAATGCCGCCGGGTTTCTCCCCTTTATTGACGCGGCCATTATCGGTTCGGAATTCAAAACCGACGGTAAATGGTATAATAGTGTTGACAGGGAAAGGGTCAGAACATTTATGGAACTGGTGAAATAGCAAGCGTTATTCTTGTAAAAACTTTTTAGTTTCCTAAAATATTTATAAAAAATATTTTTTGGTTCTTTGGGGATATTAGAAAAGATTTTCTATATTAAAGGTAACCTCCCTGCGGGGTTTGTACCGCAGTTTCGATATTACGATGTCTTTCCCGGGTCGTTAGGTTTCTTGCTGACCGTAAATAGTAATTTTTAAAAAAGATACTACGATTATAATGTCAGAGTACGACCGAAATTTTATTTTCACTGCATTAGCGCTCCCTTCTTCTGATCGGAACATTTATCAATTGCTATGTACCGGCATTACTCATCCAAAATTTTCACTTCTACATATTATTTCACAAGGAGAATCTCTATGAATAAAGTACGCTACTTTATCATACTGTTAACTTTGCTTCTGGCCACAAACAGTTTTGCACAGTTAACAGGCACAAAAACCATCCCCGGCGATTATGCTACAATTGCCGCGGCAGTAACGGATTTAAATTCCGTTGGTGTCGGAAGCGGCGGCGTAACATTTAATGTTTCTGCCGGGCATTCTGAAACAACAACCTCAGGGATCACGCTTACAGCGACCGGCATATCCGGGAACCCTATTCTCTTTCAGAAAAGCGGCGCCGGCGCTAATCCTATAATTTCAAGGACGGACGCGGGAACGAACACCGCCACTGCACTCGGCGCATTGGGTGATGCGGTCATCCGTATTGACGGAAGCGACTATGTTACATTCGACGGTATCAATGTGACAACGTCGGATGCCGGCATCGAATATGGCTACTTTACACACAAACCCAGCGGCACGGACGGTTGCCAGTATCTTACTATTAAGAATTCAACTGTTTCTATGACAAAAGGCACAAGCGGATATGTTGCGGGAATTTATATCGGAAACGGAGCTACGTCAGTCAGCTCTGCTACCGGTGTTACCGTTACAGCCGAAAGCGGAAGAAATGCTGAAATCGTAATTGCAGGCGACAGCATCCGCAATGTCCACGCAGGCATTCTTGTCAGAGGTTCCTCCGCAACGGGCTTCTATGACAATAATATTACGGTCGGGCAGCAAAACGCCGGTAATACGATCACAAACTACGGCGGCGGAAGCGCAACATCAACATACGCGGTTTACTTTATCTACGTAAACAATCCGGCCGTTGCTTATAATACAATCAATAATGCCCTTGGGGGCACGCCGCACGGTTCAACGCTTTACGGCGTTTTTTATTCAACTGTGCTTGGCAATGTTACCGGCAGCAATAACACGATAACACTGGCTAATTCAGCCGCGTCTTCTGCAACTTACTATCTTTACAGCACTAACGGGGTAACTTCTGAAAATTACAGCAACAATACATTTGGAGCCGGTACGCTTTCCTCAACCGGAACAGTATGTTTCATCTATGCTTCGAACGCGACGAATAATAAAACTATTTCAGGCAATCAGACAACAGGCACGATTACCAGAACCGGCGCCAGCGGGTCGTTTTACGGCTATTACAATTTAGGTTCTCCGACCGGCGGAACCGAGACGCTGACGAATAATGCCTATTCAAGTATCGTTCTTTCGGGAACGGCGGGCTTTTACGGCATATATTCCAACACGAACGCGACTCAGGCCCGGGTTTGCAGCAGTAATACAATTTCAAATATCACCGGCGGAAGCGGAACCTCATACGGGTTATATCTTCTGAACGGACTAACAAACCTGATCGCGAACAACACCGTAAGGAATATTGCCGGCGCCGGGACGGTTTTCGGAATGACTTTCAGCGGAACTACTCCGACAGTATATGGAAACCTGATCTACAATCTCAGCACGACTTACACCGCGATTTACGGAATGGCTGACGGCGGCACCGGTACGACGAACTGCTACAATAACAAGATCTATAACATTTCATCGAGCAATGCGGCGCCCACTGTTTACGGGCTTAATGTCTCAACCGGAACAGCCAATTATGTTTACAATAATTTTATTTCAGACATAAAAGCCCCCGCATCAACGAACCTCGCGTCCCTTGCGGGTATTTATGTGGGCGGCGGTACGACGGTAGGACTCTATTACAATTCCGTTTTTCTCAATGCCTCGAGTACCGGAGCAACGTTCGGCTCATCAGGCATTTATGCCTCAAGCACCCCAACGCTTGATATGCGGAATAATATTGTTGTCAATCTTTCAACACCTTCCGGCGCAACCGGAATCAGCGCAGCTTACAGGCGTTCATCCTCGTCGTTGACAACACACTCTGCAGCGTCCAATAATAATCTGTTTTACGCAGGCACGCCCGGTGCGAACAATCTGATTATGTATGACGGGACGAATTCATATCAGACGCTTGCTGCATTTCAGGCTGCAGTCACACCGGCGGATGGGTCATCGATTACCGAGAACCCGGCATTTATAAATTCAACGACTGCGCCCTATGATCTGCACGTTGATACAACCACGCCAACGCTTATTGAGGGCGGTGCAGCTCCTGTGGCAGCGCCACTGGCTATTACGTCGGACTTTGACGGCGATACCAGATCCGCAGGTTCTCCCGATATCGGCGCTGATGAATTTTCAGGAACACGCCCCTTATTGCCGCCCACGGTTCAGATTGCTCCTAAGTCTAAGAACTTCGGCAGCGTTCAGGTAGGGACCTCCGCTTCCGATAACCAGTTCACGGTAAAAAATTCAGGCGGCGGAATTTTAACGGTTAACTCTGTTTCGTTCCTCTCCGGTTCAAATACCGTATTTGTGAAAACAGACACTAACACTTACCCCAAGAATCTGGCCGGGAACGAATCTTTGGTCTTCAACGTAAAATTCTCACCCGCAGATACAGGTTCAGCAGGTGCATTGCTCTCCGTTAATACCGCTGTTCCCACTGAGGCTTTGGATACCATTAGCCTTTCCGGCTACGGATATGACGCGAGAATAACTTCGTTTCCATATACAAACAGTTTTGATGCCGCTCCGTTCCCTCCTCTCGGATGGAGTACTTCCGCGACTGCAGGCACTTACCTGTTTGAAAGAGTTACAACCGGCAGCAGCCCCACGGTAACCCCTCATTCTGGTGCGGCAATGCTGACCTATCGATCCTTTAGCTCCCCGGATGGGAACGGCGCTATTCTCGTTACGCCGCAGATTAACCTCCCTTCAAGTGAATTCAGGTTCAGGATCTGGATGTACAGGGATTCAACTTATTCAACAAAGAACGACAGAATCGTTATCTATGTTAACAGTTCGCCGGCCCTCACCGGAGCAGATTCTATCGGCGGCGTTTCCAGATACAGAGGTACGGATCCGGCGCTGAACGGCTGGTATGAATATGTGTTCACATTCCCGTCCGGCTTCCAGGGGAACGGTAAACATCTTATCGTCAAAGCCATCAGCGCTTTTGGCGGCAATATGTTCTTCGACGATTTCACAATAGAGCAGATTCCTTCTAACCCGACATTCGCAATAAGTCCGACCGAGAAAAATTTCGGCGATCTTCAGATTGGCTCTCAAAGTTCAATCACGGCATTCACGGTATCTAATTCAGGTGCGGGAACTCTAACCATATCCGCGCCGGCGCTTACCGGAGCCAATGCGGCCGCATTTGCGCTTCTCGATACAAACACTTATCCTAAAGAATTAACCGCGGGCCAGTCATTGACCTTCGGCGCAAAATTTGCCCCGGCAGATACCGGAGCAAAATCAGCTTCAATATCTATCGCTCACAGCTCGACCGGCAGCCCTGCATTAGTTGCGCTTACCGGCCGCGGTGTTGATTTTACTATTTCTAATTTCCCTTACTATCAGAATTTTGACAGTATCGCCGGCGTTTTCCCGCCTCCGGGCTGGCTTAATACTAGTAATTACTGGGTAAGAGGCTCAGAAGCCTATTCTCTGCCGTACTGTGCCAAAGTCTCTTACAATTATTCTTCAACTGTTCAGGCAATGCTTCAGACGCCGCCGATTAACCTTCCGGCTTATTCTAAAATTTCCTTCTATTGGAAAGATGATGATATAACGGCAAAGAGACAGCAAAACGGAGATGCCCTGGCATTAAAGAGTATCGGCAATCCGGCGCCGGTGGTTGCAGGTTACGATACAACCTTCTTTGAAATAAGCACAGACGGCGGAAGTACGTGGACGACGCTTGCTTTCTTATCGGCTGCATCCTCACAGGTTTCATACGCGCAGCAGGTTTGTAATCTTGGAGCTTATGCCGGTACGGGCAGGCTTCTGAGGTGGAGGGACAAAACTGATGCATCTTACAACGCATACGGCACCGGCCTTGATGATATCAAGATTGAAGTTGTACCTCCCGTTGTCGACTGGTATAATTTACAATGGCCGCTATCCGCAACGGTTCTTCAGGGAAGAAGCGTTACTGTATACGCCCAAGCCTGGGAAAACGGAACAACCCCGAACGGCGCGGATACTACAATCAAATGCTGGATCGGCTATTCCGATACGAATACGGATCCTTCAGCCTGGACAAACTGGACCTCAGCCGTATTTAATACTGCCTCAGGAAACAATAACGAATATAAAGCCGACATCGGCTCCACTCTGCCTGCAGGCACATACTACTATGCTTCCAGGTTCCAGCATCTTAGCGGGCCTTATACCTACGGCGGCTGCAGTGCATCAAACGGCGGCCCCTGGAACGGTACTTCAAACGTTTCAGGCGTCCTCACTGTTCAGAATCCGTTTACTGTAAACTGGGAAGCGTCCGCAGCTACCAGTTCACTCCCGATATGGATGGGAACAGATACTGAAAGAGGATTCGTATGGGGAAGAGTAAATACTCCTTCAGAAGGTTTAGTTTCAAGAATTGCTGTTGTTTCCCGTAAATGGGGCAGCTCAGTTAAATTATTGGATGATTCAACCGGCGTTCTCGTTGACAGTCTTAATGTTACCGGAATTACCGGCGGTACATTCGCAATTAATGACGCGGAAGTTGACCACCTCGGCAGAATTTATGCTTGTAACCTGACTACCTCCACAGCAACCAGTCCATTCAGGGTATACCGTTGGGACAATACTTCCAGCTTACCAAAACTGGTCCTTTCCTATACCGGAGACGCTGTAAGGTTAGGCGATAAATTAACCGTAGCTTACGACTCTGTCGCGCGTGGTGCGGTTATCTGGGCAGCAAGTTCCACGACAGGCTTCCCGAAAGTGTATAAATTTTATCCAATCGGCCTTGATTCTGTTAATCAGGTTCCGGCAATTGTTACACTTAGCGACAACATAATAGGCACTACGGCTTCGGTCGGTCCGCTTTATAACGGCGATTTTTACTGGAACGCAAATGGACAAAGTGCGAGAAAATACCGCGCTGACGGTACAATCATTGACACTATCCCTGGTACTATAATTGCAACAGGAAGCAATGCGATCAGGTATATTGGCAAGGTTAACGGTTCTGAATTCATTGCTACATTCCAGTATGGCGCCGGCAATAACAACGTTCGGGTTGTTGAAGTTCCGAACGGCGATCCGAACATTGCAGTTACTTACGGAATTTCGCCTTCACTCGGAGCCAACGCAAATGCTAACGGAACAGGCGACGTTGCCGTAAAACAGAACTTTGACGGTTCACATACGGTATTCGTACTTGCTACCAATAACGGCCTCGGTTCTTATAAAGCCATCCAGGTCATCCCTGTTGAGTTCTCGGCGTTCAGCGCTTCAGTTGAAAACAGAGACGTAACACTTGCCTGGACGACAGCAACCGAAACAAACAGCGCTTCATTCAGCGTTGAAAGAACTGTCAGCGGAAAGAACAGCTGGTCATCAGTCGGTTCAGTAGCCGCTGCGGGTACTTCAACAGAAATGAAATCATATTCTTATCTCGACAGAGGATTAACTTCTGCCAAGTATCAGTATCGTCTGAAACAGATCGATCTTGACGGTACATACAGCTGCAGCAAAATCATTGAAGTTGAAGTCAATGTACCATTGACGTTTGAATTGAGCCAGAACTATCCGAACCCGTTCAACCCTTCGACTGTAATCAGGTATTCAGTCCCGGTTGAAGGTTTTGTTGCTCTCGGCGTATATAATCTCCTCGGCGAGAGAGTCGTTACACTCGTAAATCAGGCCGTCAGTGCGGGATCATACGAAGTATCGTTTGATGCTTCCGCCCTCCCGACGGGCGTTTACATTTACAAAATGGAAAGCGGTTCCTTCTCTTCAGTTAAGAAGATGATGCTCGTTAAATAATTAACCGGAAGGTTAACGCCCGGGTTAATCAAAAAGCCCCCCGAAACTCCGGGGGGCTATTTTGTTTTTAACAGTTAAGACCGCTGCCACTCCCGGCAGTATCTTACCTCAATATTCCTGTTCCCGGAACGCCTCCCGCGAGAGGATCAGCTCAATTTATGCCCCGAAATGACCTGATTCCTGAGTTTTCCCCTGACAGTAACATTCGCCTAAAATTGATTAAATTTTGTTGCTTGTAATTAAGAAAAGTATTAGGTTAAGTAACAGCAAAATTTTCTGCTTATATAGATAATGTATTTTTTGCTGGCGCCGGTCTTAAAGATACCGGCAATTGAATTTGTATTTTTTTCTTTTAATTAAGTCACATTCACTAAATAATCGGAGTAATCCTATGCGAAAGTTTTTACTTTCAATGGTTTTTCTGCTTCTTTGTGTTGTTGCGCCTCTGAATGCTCAGGCAATGAACTATCAGTACGCGTACGGAACACAGGCTTTTACACCGGTCACAACTGGCAGCACTTTCCTTACTTCTGGGTTCACAGGAACATCAGATGATGGCTACTCAGCCCCTGTTGCGATCGGGTTCCCCTTCTCCTACGCAGGAGCTACTTATGACTCCTTCCAGGTTTCTACAAATGGTTTTCTGAGACTGGGAAGCGGTCTCACAAGCGCAACTGGTACTAACGCATTGGCAGGAACATTGCGCAGAATCATCGCACCACTGTGGGATGACTTAGACCTGCCTGATAGTAGTGTATCCCTTACTTATTTATTGTCGGGATCAGCCCCCAACCGAGTTTTGACTGTACAGTGGCTCGGAGTTAAATGGCCTTTCTCCGCAGCTGCAGCTAATGCCGAATTTCAGGTTAAACTCTACGAGACCACAAATAAAGTAGAATTCAATTACGGTGTTATGGGCACACCCGCCAACACGGTCACAGCCTCGATAGGCCTTTCTGATAATACGACCGTCACTACCACAGACCTTGCTACGGGTACATTTCTCAGTTTGCAGGTAGGCGGAGATACAGGATCCCGCACACTCTATGCAACCTCAGGATTGGAATTCAAAACTGTTTTCCTTAATCCGGATAACAATACCCTGATAAGTTTTAACGCCCCTGGTTCTCCGATGAGCGGAACTTATACAGTTGGCGGTACCACTCCGGATTTCGCAACCCTCAGTCTGGCTGCTAACGCTCTCAATACCAGAGGCGTAAGTGGCGCCGTTACTCTGAATGTGAGAGCCGGTACTTATGAAGATGTGTTCCACCTTACTCGGATTTCCGGCGTATCGGCAACTAATACGGTAACTGTCAAGAATGAAAGCGGTACTGTCACACTCTCCCCAAAAAACGGCGGAAGAACAAGCACCACTGTTAGCAGTGCGGATGCTGTCATTCGTCTTGATGGAGCAAGATTTGTCACTATTGACGGTATTAACATTACCGACAATACGTTAAATAATACTGCTACCCTCAAATTTGAAATGGGTATTGTACTTGCTAACAGCATCGCAAACGGTCTTGTAACATCAAGCGCGAAGTTCAATATTATTAAGAATCTGGCGATTGATCTCAACGCAACCAATGCTACTTCAACTCTTACTAATAACAATGCGATAGGCATCAGATTTGGTACTCTCGGACTTGCCCCCGATACTTCGTTAACTAATAGTTATAACACAATTCAGGACGTTGTGATTGAAGATTACTGGAGAGCTGCAGTGTTCGCTTACGGCTTTTCAGGGACGCTGCCTGATTACGGTAACAAAATTACCGCCGTCACCGGCCGCAATCTTTTCGGGAATGTTAATATTACTTCTGGTACTGCAATTGATGTCAGATCAGTTGAGCTAAATGCTCAGTTTGATTTCACTGTCGAGAAAACCGATATTAAAAATATCAGTGTTACGAATATTTTCACAACCAATAGCGTTTACGGTATAAGAGGAAATCCTGCCTCAAGTACTGACCATCTGGGCGGACGACTTATTTTCCGCGATCTGAAAATTGAAAACCTTGAACTTCAGAGTACCACTGCTACCAGCGGTATGGTTGTTGGTATTGAAGTTAATCGCGTGGCAGCTAACACTGAGATTACTATTACTAACAATTCTGTCAGCGATCTGTTCAGCAACGGAACCACCGGGCGTGCGGAGGGAATACTACTCGCAGTAGCACCTCAATCCGGTAATACTGCAACTGCGCACGTTTACAATAATTTAATTTATGATATCCGTGCGATACGCTCTACGACTGCCCCGTCAGTTCGCGGAATGGATTTCCAGAGTTCTGCAGGTAACCTGGTTGCCAATGTTACTTATAATTCGATTTACATTGACAATAGTGTTGCCAATACAGCCGCAACCCATCAATCTGCGGGTATATATTGGGCAAACTATGGTACATCCACTTTAGTTTTGAGAAATAACATTGTTGTCAATACGATGGTGAGCGGAACCAGGGCAACGGCTCTGTACGCGAGTGCCAATTCTAATCTATTAAGGTTATCGCCATCAAGTAATAATAATCTGTACTATTCCGGCGTACCTTCTGCGACCGCAGTGATAGCTTATGACGGAGTAACCTCCTATGATAGCCTCTTTAAATATAAAAATGCGGTTGCAACCGGCGGACTTGGAGGTCCAAGAGAAGTTCTGTCCGTAACCGAGATGCCTCCTTTTGTTAGCGCAGTAAGTCCTTACAACCTTAATATGCAGACAACAACCCCCACACGCGGTGAGAGCGGTGGAGTGCCTGTTGCAGGAATTACTACGGACTACGCCGGAAATACAAGAAATGCAAACTTCCCGGATATTGGCGCTTATGAGTACGGTGGTATTGCAATAGACAATAATCCTCCGTCTATCGTTTATACTAATCTGGGAAATACGCACTTTACATCAAACAGGCCTTTTGTTGTTACCATCGCTGATCCCAGTGGTGTTGCAACCGGTACAAATTTACCCAGACTTTATTACAGAAAATCTGTAAATGATGCTTACGTATTTGATGCTGCCCCTACGGTAAGTGGAAATGATTATACGTTCACGTTTAATTATTCAGCGCTCCCCGGTGGTTCAGTATCATTAGGTGATACAATTTCTTATTACGTTGCTGCACAAGATGTTAATGGTGTTTCCGTTACCAATCCTTCCGGCGGGTCAGGGAGCAATCCTCCCGGCACGACAGCTCCGTTAACTTTCAGAACCTTCAATATAATTGGCACACCGCTCAATGGTGTTTATACAATCACAGCTGCAACTTTCAACAAACTTCTTGGTAAGAATATCACGCCCAGAGTCTTTGAAAGAACGGTATCAGGTTCAGCCCCTGTTGCTCTTCTGGAGGAAGGCCTGACTGATAAAGACGGCAATCCGGTAACAGTTGAACAACCTGAAACCCGTACCGAGCAGTATGAAGTCCTCTATGAGGGCGATGCTCCTTACAGAGGAAGCAGATCGCTCAATCAGACAGTAATTGAGAACGCAAAAGCAGCAGGTTTGATTGAATCAAATATTGAATCGGTATATCCTTCAATTGCTGCGGCTGTCACGGATCTGAACCTCCGTGGTGTATCAGGTAATGTAACGTTCCTGCTTGCAGATACTCTTTATTCTACTACATCCCAGACGATTTCAATTGCGTACGATTCATTGCCAAATGCAAACCGTCAGATTACATTCAAACCGGCTGCCGGCGTAACTTCAAGGATTTCGGCAACCTCAACCTCGCCGGTTTTCATAGTTGGAAACGATTACGTCACAATTGACGGTGCAAACACTGTCGGTGGAACTTCAAGAGACCTCACTATTGAAAATAGCGGAGCAGGTGCAACTGCCGGCGTTGCTTTCTGGCAGGCTCATTATGGCACTGTTAAGAATATAGTTGGCCAGACACTTAACTCCACAACTGGATATGGTATCGTTTTTAGCGCATCAACCTACGGTAAAATTGTGAATAATCTTGTGAGAAGAACAACTCTCGGCATTCAGCTTCAGGGAAGTTCTAACTTCACGGAGATTTTGAACAATACGGTTGGCGCTCCGGATAGTGCCAATAAAATTCAGAACGATGGTATTATTGTTCTTAATTCTACTAATTATAGTATCAGTAAAAACGTTGTTTCCGGAATTTTAAGAGCTACAACAGGAGCTACCAGAGGTATCATTGTTGGCATTGCAACAGGCAATGCGAATCCGCCTTCACCCGGAATAATTTCTGAAAATACCCTGAAAGATATTAAGATGACGGGTAC
>CAIMOS010000157.1 GCA_903843135.1 uncultured Ignavibacteriales bacterium
GGTACACTGTTTGATAAATTATTTATATTTAATTTAGTGCCGTCGTATATTGTCCTCATAAATCTTTTAATTTCCACAGAGAACTCAGATCGGTTCGGTCAGTAATTTTAATATTAACATTTATTATAATAGAGATTTAACAATGCAAAAAGTAAAATTCGCAAAAAGCAATGAAGAGGTATCAAGGCTTGGTTTCGGCTGCTGGGGTATCGGAAAGTCGATGTGGATCGGCGCAGAGGATACCGAATCGAAACAATCCCTTCATCTGGCTTTGGAGCAGGGAGTGAACTTTTTTGATACCGCGCTTGTGTACGGCGACGGCCACAGCGAAAGACTCGTGGGTGAAGTTGAAAAAGAAAGCGGGCAAAAAATGTTCGTCGCCACAAAACTTCCTTCCAAACTTATGGAGTGGCCCGCAAAAGACGCATCGTCAATAGAAGATTCATTTCCGGCAGAGCATATAATTAAAATGACGGAGCAGAGCCTTCGAAATCTGAACCGCGATTACATAGATCTTCAGCAGTTCCACGTATGGAACGACAAATGGGCCGCGAGAGATGAATGGAAAGAAGCTGTGTTAAAATTAAAAGAGTCAGGCAAGGTCCGTTACTTCGGTATATCGATTAACGACCACCAGCCCTCAAACGGTATCGAAGCAGGCAAAACCGGACTGATAGACTGTTACCAGGTGATATTTAATATCTTCGATCAGTCGCCCCTTGATGAGTTGATTCCCTTCTGCGGAGAAAACAAAATCAGCATTCTCGCCCGCGTTCCTCTTGATGAAGGAGGGCTGACCGGAGCGATCACGCCCGAAACAACATTCCCCGAAAAAGACTGGCGCAATTATTATTTCAGAGGCGACCGCAAGAAAGAAGTATTTGAAAAAGCGAACAAGGTGTTTGAAGACGTAAAATCTGAATGCGATACTCTTGCTGAAGCAGCGCTCAGGTTTACCGTCAGCTTTGATGAAGTTACATCAGTAATTCCCGGAATGCGGAGCAGGAAAAACCTGATGAGCAATGTCAGCAGTGTTGATAAAGGCAAACTCTCGGCAGAGACAATAGAAAAACTAAGGCAACACAGATGGACCAGAAATTATTATAAATGAAAAAGACAGTAACAATTTTTGGAAGTTCGCTTCCTGAAGAGGGAGACCAGGAGTACCTCGATGCTTACCGGCTCGGAAAAAGATTTGCGCTCGCCGGAATAAAGGTCTGCAACGGCGGCAACGGCGGCATAATGGAAGCTTCCGCGAAGGGAGCTTATGAAAACGGCGGCGAAGCGCTCGGAATAACGATCAAAAAATTTCCCGATCACAATAGTTATCTGACAGAAAACATAATTTGCGACACAATGTTTGAGCGCATGCAGAAACTCGTAGAGTACGGCGACGCATATATTGTGCTTCAGGGGGGTACCGGAACGCTGTTTGAACTCGGCGTGGTTTGGGAAAGCATAAACAAAGGATTCCTTGAAGAAAAACCTTTTGCGTGTCATTCCGCAATGTGGCGGGATATCTGCGCGATTATGGAAAAGCAGCTTATCCGCGAAAAGCGGAAAACCGGAATCCTAAAACCTTTTGATGATATAGATCAATGCGCGGACTACATAATCGGAAAACTCAGCAATCACTTATAAACCGGGAAAAACCGTTTCTTGCGGGTAATTATAAATATTTACTTTTAACAATAACTTGAAAATACATCTATTAAGCGATCTTCACTGCGAGTTTATAAATTATGAGCCGCAGAAAACAGATGCTGATCTCATAATCATCGCGGGCGATCTAAATACCGGCACAAAAGGCGTTAAGTGGCTTAAAAAACATTTTACCGATGTTCCTGTTTTGTACGTCGCGGGGAACCACGAGTTTTACCACCATTCCACCCCAAAACTTCTCCACGACCTGAAAAAAGAAACTAAAGGCACAAATATACACATACTCGAAAACGATAAATTTGTTTATGGAGACATCGCCTTTTTGGGGTGTACGCTGTGGAGCGATTTTAAATTATTCGGAGAGTTCACGCATTACGCTGAACTTAACGCTTCGGAGATGATGACAGACTACAGGGTCATACGCGTATCCCCGAATTTCAGGCTGCTGAAAACAATGGATACCGCCTCAAAACACGTTAAGTCCGTTGACTGGCTGAAGACGGAATCGCTGTTCACGCCGGAAAAGAAAGTTGTAATTACACATCACGCCCCTGATATCCGCTCTATCCGCCCCGAAACAAGGCAGGATCTTATCAGCGCCGCTTATGCTTCTGAACTTGAAAATCTTGTCCGCACCGTTGATCCTGTTTTGTGGGTGCACGGACATACACATTACTGCTGCAATTATATGATTGGTAATACTCTGGTGGTAAGCAATCAGAAAGGTTACCCGGACGACCCCGTTGCAGGATTTGACCCGCAACTGATTATCGAAATATGATCAGGCTCTTGCCGGCTCTTCTTTACGTGCAAGCGGGATTTTAATAACAATAGTTGTCCCTTTGCCGGGTTCCGAGGTGATATTAAGTTCTCCGTTAAGAAGCGACACCCTGTATTCCATATTCAGTAATCCAAAACCTTTTTTCCCATCATCCTTAGCGATCGAATTAAAGCCCTTCCCGTTATCCGCGATATTCAATGTTAAGAAGTTCTCTTTTACGACAGCCGTAACGGACGCTTCTGTTGCGCCGGAGTGTTTTTCGATATTGTTCACAACTTCCTGTAAAATCCTGTATATCATCAAATTTGTATTGAGATCGAACCGCCCCGGAAAATTTCCAAGATTAATTATATAGTTGATGCCGGAAGATGTTTTTATTGATCTAATATAATTCTTAAGAGCGTCCTCAATACCGAGCGTTGAAAGATCGGTTGGTATAATGTTTCTGATGAGTTGGCGTATATCTGAAGATGCATTTGTGATTATTCCCGATATCTCATTCAAGGGGCGTACATTTTCTGCATCAGAGGTTTTGAGGGTTTCGATTCTGATATTTGCAGCAGAGAGCGACTGAATGATATTGTCGTGCAGATCCATCGCGATTCTTTTGCGTTCCTTTTCAACCGCCTCCATAAAGACGAGCGATTTCTCATTCAGGTGCCTGATCGCAAGTTCTTTAAGTTCTTCGGCGTGCCTCAACTGCGACGGAATAATAACATACTTAAAGACAAGGTATATTACTATTACAAAAGCAATTCCCAGAAGCAGCGATGCAGCAATCGGAACGCTATACCTTAAAGATGAATCGGTTGTCTTCCCGTAGTAAAATAAAACTGAATCCACAAAAAATAGAAAGTATTATGGTGAAAAAAGCATAACCGGCAATACTGCCGGAATCGTAGATAAATGCGAACATCATTTTCGAAAAGAAATGATTAAAGAAGTATACCAATAATAAAAGATGAAACGCGTTAAATATTCTTTTCTGTGTGTACACATTGATAACTAATTTGGTTATCTCAAAAGAAATAAACCCCGCGACAAACCCTCCGCCCAGGAGCAATAACCTCCATTCGGAACTATATCTGAGAAAAAGCACCGTCGTTAAGGTATAGAAAAGCGTTAAAAAACCCGCCCAGCTGACGGTTTTGTGCTTATTTATTTCTATAATCGATAGCGCGCTCAAGGTTAAACAAGTAAAATGTATAAAGGAAGAATTAACTCTTGCCATAAATAAATGGAGAGTCTGCACTGCTATTATTGCAATGGCCGGAAACAGGAAAAAAATGAAAAATCTGCTGCGGTACTGCCGTAAAGGTATTAGCAGCCATATTAACATTTCGGTATACGAGCTGATGAGGTATAAATTTTTCATAAACAATTTATTCTGCTGATTTAAATGCTTAGTTCATTCTTAAGCATTGATTTAAGAA
The DNA here is from genome assembly GCA_903843135.1 of uncultured Ignavibacteriales bacterium. Lineage (GTDB taxonomy): Bacteria > Bacteroidota > Ignavibacteria > Ignavibacteriales > Ignavibacteriaceae > JABWCL01. Next base: position 3,877 of record CAIMOS010000157.1, read on the forward strand.
GGTTATAATCCACCGTGGGATTCTTTGCTTCAGCGGCTTCCGTCAGCAATAATGATTGTATCAGATAACTCATAACCGCATATTCCTGCTGCCCTGTGTTTCTCCGCTTTAGAGCCTGAATATGCCTTTTCACCGTAACTATATCGTTCCGCTCTATCGGGCCCGATAGGGCCTCATCTATTCCGGCAGATTTTGCGTTCGATAAAGTCGCTTCCGTGATTTTAATAAATATTTTTTTATATAATTCTTCGTTAATTCCGGCTTCTTTTGCAATCGCCATAGAGGTGTGCAGGTTACCTATCAGAAAGTTGGACGCGAACACGCCTGCTGTATGATAATAATTTTTCATCCCCGGTTTAAGCGAGTAAGGCTCAACTTCCAGCATCACGCAAAGGCTCTTAATCCTTCTAAGAGCGGCGGGGGAACTGTGCTCGATCGCGGCAAGCATCCCTTTTATATTCTGGGGGATTTTGTTTGGGAAGCTCTGCATAATATGAAGAGATGCGGTATGTGCCCCGGCCTTACGGAGTGGATCAAGCTGTTCCAGTCCAAATGCGCCCGAAAGGTGTAGATACAATTGTCTGTTAAAGGGAAGTTGCAATTTAGAAACAGACCGTGCTACTTTAATAATTTCATTGTCGGGGGTTGCAATTATAATATTTGTGAAATCCTCAGTAAGCGATTTTATGTCATCAGAATAAGAGGAAACGGAGAACGTATAAGCGAGACTCTCAGCGGAATAAATATTTTTGCTGATGACGAGCGAGGGCGCAGCGCCCTTCTTAAAAAGCGCCGCCGCGACAGTGTAGGCGATTTTGCCCGCGCCAATTATGGCTGTCTTCGGTGTGTTCATCACTTATATACGACTGCGGTTAAATAACCGACAACTTCCGATTTATCCCCCGATGCTTCGGAAGAATCATTCCTGTAAAGCACCCTGGCTTTATCAAAACCCTTTGCTGAATACGCCTTTAGCATTGTTGTTATAAGTCCGCCGCCGCAAGCCTCTGTCCGATGAGCATCGAGATCTCTTTGCAGCGCATCAAAATCAAAATTATTGATGTGTTTTCCGGCAATGGCGTCCATTTCGTCGGCGTGTTCCTGAGAGTAAAAATGTGAGAGGTCGGAACTTGCAATTACAAGTATATCATCGCGCATTACGGCAGATAATTTTTCCGCGAGTGTATTAATGTTTTTTTCGCTCTGGTCTCCCATAACAAC
>CAIMOS010000158.1 GCA_903843135.1 uncultured Ignavibacteriales bacterium
AACACAGCTTTTACAAATTCTATTTAGATGGTACCGGTTCGTCCGGCTTATGATTTTACAAAACCAGAGATATCATCCCTGCGTAAGTAAAAGAGGGAAAGTTGAATTTCAGTTTGTCCCTGCTGAATGAGAATGTGGTCATAAACCCGAATTTAACATTCTCTCCTCCTGCTCTGCCGAAAAAGGTCATCTCCCATAACTGCCCTTCCGGCGAGCCGCTGTATTCAACCCCTCTAATTGAGTGTGTTTCCTCATAATCAGAAAAAGTGATCTGGTTCCATCTAACGGCAATTCCATACGCCGTAAAATTATTCCGTTTCCCGACGTTTAACTGAAGAAAAAGTTTTTCATAAGTCGCCTTAGCGCTTTTGAGCACCGTCTTGCCCTTAAAATCCACGAACTCCGGTGTGTAGACATAGTCTTCCCCTTTCCCTTTTCCGGTACCGGCAAATAATTCAAGTATCTGATTTTCAGATGGTTCAAAATATGGGCCCGCCATTATCTCATATACTTCTGAAGTGTGAGAATTACTGTAAGATCGGGGATCGAATCCCGGCTGGGGAAGATTTTTGTCACCTTCAGTATAATTTTTTTGCAGGGTTACCGCAACCTGCACGGGAGGCATAATGGGAAGACCGGCATTGAATCCAAACCCATTGGAACCATAACCGCCGGCAGCATAAACCTTATCTCCCTCTCTGGAAAGGTTCACCGGCAGTAAGACATTATCGTAAACATTAGCCGTAGCGCATCCGGCTAACAGCGCCAAAAACGGGAGCAAAAGAATTAAGGGTTTCCTGCTCAAAAAACCTCCATATATAATAATAGACATATTTTCTGCAAACCGTAAAACGATGAATAATCAGATCTTACTTGATCAAAGTCAGTTTTTGAATTTCTTCATAATCCTGCCCGCCTTCTTCATTCCGCACGGTCATCCTGCAGAAGTAATTACCGCTTGTGTAACTTCCGGCGTTCCAAACCAAATTATGAAATCCCGCGTCTTCGGTTTTGTCTGACAGCAATTCAACTTCCTGCCCGAGCGAATTATAGACTGCAACCCTGACCATCGCCTGTTTTGTTGTAACATAGCTGATGTTAGTTGCCGGATTAAAGGGATTAGGATAGTTCTGATTCAGGACAAATGATCCCGGTGAATCCGTTCCGTTTAGATTGATGCTGTTCGAGTAACGGTAACTTCCGTTGAGATCAACTTGCTTCAGTCTGTATGATGCTGAATTGCCGGCAACTTCATCATCTGTGAATGAGTATTCTTTCTTCTCCGTGGTTGTGCCGTTTCCGTTTACAAATCCTATTTTCTCCCAGCCAGCAACATATTGATTGCCGGCGGAGGTTGAGAGGCGCTCGATCTCAAATCCCGAGTTATTAACTTCACTCGCGGTGGCCCACTTCAACAATGCCAGGCCGTTAATCTTCTCCGCGGTGAATGAAACAAGTTCAACGGGGACATAATTGAGCGGAACAAGCTGCACATTAAGTTCTGTCGCGTTCTGGTTTGTAACAACTACATTTGTAAATACCTGTGTAATATGGCTGTCCGCAGTAACTGTGATCGTATATGTTCCCGCGGCAATAAGTCTGTGGTAATTGCCGAAAAGTGAATCGCTGAAAATTTCAGAGTTGTCCGCGTCGTGGTTATTTACAATTATTTTTGCCTTAACCGGCGCGCCGTATATATTAGTTACAATTCCGCGTACTCCGTGCATCGCGTTTTTCATATACTGAAGGAAGGACCTGTAATTATATTCCCAATGCGCCGGCAGTAATGACGCCGATAACAGTTTTGTGTTTGAAATTTCAATACATACCTCGCGCCCTCTTCTGAAGTAAGTGAAGTAATCCTGCCTCCCTCCGGCTACTCTGTACCAGTCGTATCCGTTGGTGATGCCGTCGTTATAGCCGCGCATATATGTTGAAGGGCTGAATGCCTGGCAGGTATCTGCATACAGGTGGGAGATGTACTGCATCCACGCGTCATCCGGGTGGCGGCGGACCCATGTGTCCCAGGGGTAGTTAACTACTTCCGTCCCGCCGTGGAAATTAACTGATACGACAAAAGTGGTCTTTGGCATAAAGCCGGTCATAATCAAGGTTTCCGGCTGCCAGGCGTAACCGTCGGGATGCGGCCCGTCTGCGGGATCGGGGAAATTCCGGTTAATATCAACGCCGTTGGCGTTAAAACGGCGCGCGCCTGCTACGGTTGAGTTCCCGGATCTGTATGTGCCGTCCGGGTTCGCATTCGGATTTATCCATATCTCAAGCCCGTTAACAAGATTAGTTACTTCGGCGTTTGTTCCGTAGTTGGTGAGCAAATAGTTTATAAGTCTGAGCATCAGAACGTAACCCGTTGTCTCATCGCCGTGCATTGTGGATGTAAGCATAACATCCGGTTCGTTTTCCGCAACCGCTGCGCTATCGGAAATTTTTATAAAATAAATTTTCCTCCCCTGCACCGTATTGCCCGCGTCAACAAGTTTGCATAGCGACGGGTACTGTGAAGAAAACTGGATCATCATATTGACATATGCGTCATAAGTGGGATATGTGTCCCATTCCATAATCTCTTCCCGCACACCGCTCATCCTGACGTCTTTAACATCTCCCGGATGCGGTTCCTCTTTCCAGGGAATATTCAGTTTAAGGAAATTATTGTATTCAGCTTCATTCGCGTAGGCGTAAACGGAATCGGCATTAAAGCTGTCTATGGAAATGATCCTGCTGATCTGGTTTAGCAAAATTTTTCCGGGATTGGGAAAAGAGAAATAAAGTTCTCTTTCTTTTGCAAAATATCCGGGGGGAAGCTGCTGACTGAAACTGAGAGCGGAAACAAACGAGATTATGAGTAAAAGTTTTTTCATTATTTACCGTTATGACAAAATTATGTCCCATAAAATAATCAATATTTAAATATTTAGATTATTATATTCGGGTTATTTCCTCGCATAATTAGTAAGAGTATAACTTATGAAACGAAGTGATTTTCTTCGGACATCCGCGCTGTTGCTGGGCGGCGCCGTCATCCCGTCACGGTTTATAAACGCAAACGGACTTCTCGCCGAAACCCCACAGCTTAAAGAAATTGCGCCGGGCACCGGAATTTATTCAGAAAAAGGCGGCACGATTATGTGGCAGATTAAGGACGGAATTATCTCCGTCGTTGACTCCCAGTTCCCTGACACAGCGCAGAACTTTCTGAAAGCATTCAAAACAAAATCTAAAAAGAAAATCGATTACCTCTTCAACACGCATCATCACCGCGATCACGTTTCAGGCAATGCAGTGTTGCGGCCGGATGTTAAAACAATAGTCGCGCACGAGAACTGCGTAAAACTTCAGAAAGAATTCTTCACTCCCGGCGCAGGAAGCACACTTGTCACTGCGGATAAAACTTATTCAACCTCGTGGAAAAGCGGCAGCATACAATTATATTATCTCGGCAATGCGCATACCGGCGGCGACAGCATAGTTCACTTTACCAACGTAAATTTCGCGCATCTCGGCGATCTCGTATTCAATAAAGTATATCCGTTTATCGACTCCAAAGGCGGAGGCAGCATAACCGGGTGGATCACGACGCTTGAGAAAGTCGAAAAGAAATTCGGGAAGGAGACGAAATTCGTTTTCGGGCACGCTTCTTCTTCAGAGTTTTTAACCGGAGACATCTCTTCGGTTACGGAGATGAGGACATACCTCTCTGCCCTGCTCGACTATGCGAAGATGATCCACAAGCAGGGACGGGTACTGGCGGACGCTTCGGCGGTCAAATTTATCCCCGGCGCCTCAGAACGCAAGGAAATGTGGGAAGGCGCACTGAAGTTAAACATCGAGGCCGCTTATAAAGAAGTCACCGGAACATAAAAGAACACCGAGGCGCATTCACAAAAAGCGAAAACGTGATAGCCCTAAATATTTAATTTTCCCTTGTATGGTTACGGCTAACTTTATTAAGTTGTAAGTTTGACTTAATTTTATGTTCAAAGCCGTATTTTTCCGTCATCTTGTTAATGAATCCGTTCATTAATAGTCACTACGGCTCTTAAATAATGCTTAATAATCGATATTTTTGATGGAACACACTAACACTCAGCCCGTTTACCGGAAGCAGGCCTCCCACGGGAGGATAACATTTTGAGAGATTCATACCTTGTCTTCGGCAGTCCGCGGCTGGAAGAAGACGACATCAAAGCGGTAGAAGAAACCCTGAAAAGCGGATGGATCGGAACCGGCCCAAGAGTAAACGAATTTGAAAAAGCTTTTGCGGAATACGTCGGCGTAAAATATGCCGTCGCGGTTTCTTCCTGCACTGCCGGGCTGCATCTCTGCGTTCTCGCGATGGGGCTTGAACCCGGCGATGAAGTAATTGTACCGACTATGACTTTTGCGGCTACCGCGAATGCCGTAATACACGCCGGAGCAAAACCCGTTTTTGTTGATGTCGATCCGTACACAATGCTTATCGATCCTTCCGACATAAAAAGAAAGATCACACCGAAAACAAAAGCAATTATCCCGGTGCATTTTGCCGGCCGCCCCTGTAATATTGACGAGATAAATAAAATTGCCGCCGAACACAACCTCGTCATTATCCACGATAACGCGCACGCTATCGAGAGCGAATATCACGGTGCAAAGCTCGGTAATCTCAAAGATATTTCCGCGTACAGTTTTTATGTAACTAAAAACCTGACCACCGCTGAAGGCGGAATGGTCACCACCAATGACGAAGAAATTGCCGCAAAGATTAAAATCTACGCGCTGCACGGTTTAACAAAAGACGCCTGGAAAAGATTTTCTGACGACGGTTACAAACATTACCAGATTGTCTATCCCGGCTTTAAATACAATATGACGGATATCCAGGCTTCCCTGGGGCTTTCACAGTTCAGAAAGCTGGAAAAGTTTTACGAGAGGCGCAGCCAATTGTGGAACTATTATCACAATGAACTTAAAGGTTTACCGTTAATTCTTCCGGTTGAACCGGAGAAAAACACACGACACGGTTTCCATCTTTTCATACTTATGCTTGATCTGAATAAGACCCCGCTCACCCGCGACCAGGTAATCAACAAACTTCATAGTATGAAGATCGGTACGGGTGTTCATTACATTGCGCTCCACCTGCATCCGTATTACCAGGAAGCGCTTGGTTACAGAAACGGCGATTTCCCCAATGCAGAATATATTTCAGAACGTACATTCTCCATCCCGTTTTCAGCCAAACTTACCGACGAGGATGCGAAGGATGTAGTTTCGGCACTAAAATCAATTTTCGAATAAACGGAATATTAAATGGCAGAAGACAGAAGCATAGATATTCTTGATCACCTTTTATACTTACTGAAGAAAAAATACTTTATAGGGGGACTCTTTGTTTCGCTTTTTGTCGTCTCCTATCTTTCCATTTTTTTCTTTGTGGACGAACAGTTTGAAGCAACCGCGCTTATAATCCCCAGCGAGCAGGACCAGCTTGGCGGTTTTTCCTCACTGTTAAAAAACTTACCCTCAGTCTCTCTCGGTATCGGCGGACTCAAAAAAAACACCGGCACTGAAATCTTTGTGACAATAATATACAGCCGTACTAACCTGGAGAATATGGTTAAGAAATTTGATCTTCAGAAGGACTATGACCTGGACAGCCGCGAAAAAACGGTCAGGCGGCTGGAGAAGAACATTATGGCTGAAGAGAACGACAACGGCGCTTTCGAAATAGTTGTACGCTCAAAAGACAGGACAAAGGCCGCCAATATGGCAAACTATATTGTCGACGAACTTAACAGGACTATGATCGGCCTTAATGTCCGTAAATCCCGTGAAAACCGGGAATTCCTCGAAGCAAGATACAACGAACTGAAAGTGCTTCTGAAGAACTCCGAAGATTCACTCAAATATTTTCAGGAAAAAAGCGGAATACTTGAGGCTGAGAACCAGACACAGGCAACTCTTGAAGGCCTTATTAAACTTGAATCTGATTTGGCAGTCAAAGAAGTTGAATACAGCGTTATGGAACAGCTTTACGGTAAAAACTCCCCGCAGATCAACTCCTCCAAACTTGCGGTTGATGAATACCGTCAGAAGTTAAAAGAAATTAAAGCCGGGAAAGGTGATTTCACCTCCTTCATTTCCGTAAAGAATCTCCCCGGCGGAACGATGCAGTACTTCCGTTATTTCCGCGATGTTAAGATCTATAACACTATTCTTGAGTTCATTCTTCCGTTATACGAGCAGGCAAAATTCGAAGAACAAAAGAATATTCCGGTTTTACAGATAATCGACCGCGCGGCGCCGCCCGAAATAAGGGCATATCCTAAGCGCGTGCTGACTTCCCTGGCTATTTCTGTCGGACTTATGTTCTTTGTCCTTGTTTACCTGATTATAAGCCAGGTATTAAAAAATTCGGTTAATCCCAAAATTATCGCGCTCAGAAAAGAACTTGGCTACAAAACTTGATAGTACCGGTATCCCGGCTATTCTTAAGTTGCAGGAGCTGACAAAAGAAGAAAAAGCTGCCGCGCTTACGGTTTTGCTTCTTGTTTTTCCCGGTGTGATTATAATTAATATTTTCGGCTTCGTTCCGAAATTCGGTCTCCTGTTCGTCCTCGCGCCGGCAGCCATCCTGGCCCTTCTTAATTTCAGGATGGCCCTCCTGATGTTTTTCCTGAGTTTCTTTGTTAACTATATTTATTTCTACACACTGTCGGTTTCAACCATAGCCGGTATCGTATTAACCGGTTCTTATTTTATTACACATACATTCAGGGAAGGTGAACTTAAAAATCCGCTGCTTTTTCCTTTGTTGATTCTGCTTACGGGATTTCTGCCTTCAATATTCAAATCGATCGATCCGGCAACCACCATAATACTTTATACACAGCTGTTCGTTTTCGCGGGGATCATTACCGCGTTAAACTCCGGGTTCCGGCGGGATGATGTTGTGAAATTTTTTATGGCCGGATTTTTGACCCTGGCCGTTTTTAATGTTATATCAATTTTCATCGGCAGCTTTATGGGGCGCAACCGGGTTTTCGGTTTCGCCGGCATTATGTTTGTTGATTACGCGGGGCTGCTTCTCTCTTTTCTGCTTCCTGTTATTCTATATACAAAAAAAAGACGCTTTCTTTACGTTTCCGTTTTCGTTTTTATACTCCTTGGGCTTATTCTTACGCAGACACGCAACGCCTGGATTTCAACCCTTATTACGATTTCGCTGATTTTGTTCTCATACATACGGAGTGAAACCAGCATTGCCCAAAAGACAAAGAAAGTTCTTCAGGTCTTTGTTGTTTTGTTTATACTGGCCGCTGTGGCGCTTATTGCTTATCAGATAAACCCCACCGCATTCAGCAGAGTGACCAATCCGGGTTACCGCGGGCCGATACAATCAGAAGAAGACCTGGCCGCAATCGGTACATTCGCGACAAGGATGTTTATATGGATAACTGCGTTCCAGGCGTTCATTCAGAACCCGTTGCTGGGTGTGGGTATTTACTCCTTCCCTTTTTCCTCCGGTGCATACTCAACCTTAGATCCGATCATATATGAAATGTTCGTCCGCAACCTCAGCCCTCATCTCACACTCCTTGAAGTGCTGAGCGAAACGGGTATAATCGGTTTTGCGGCGTTCGGTATTTTTATCTGGCATTACATTAAACTGATATCGGGTAATCTCAGGTTTGGAAAATCACGCCACGACAAAATCGTTTTGGCCAAATCCTGGGCGGGAGTCTATATCCTTTTCTCTATGCTTCTCACTGATGCGTGGTTATGGGGCCACGGATTAATATTGTGGGGAGTAATTATTGCAATGAACCTTGCCGTACAGAAAGAGGCAGTTTGAGCACGAAAAAGAACACTCTCTGGCTCGGCGGACAGTTCCTTTCCGCATCTTTACTGGCATTCATCGCCATAAAGATCAATATCCTGAATTATGGCGATACGCTGCTTGGCTCGTGGCTTATTTTAAGTTCGGTATGGAGCCTCAGCCTCGGAATTGACTTTGGATTCGGAGTAACTATCATCAGGTTTATCAGCGCGGCACGGTCGGAAAATCCGGAGTTTAATGTTGAAGATATTTATTCCTTCTCCGTGGTGGCAATTGTTGTCCTGGGGATTCTTCTCGGAGCCGTCAGCTATTCAATTGGTTACGCTTTTTATCTTTCTAACCCCGGTATAGTTCCTCCTGCACAATATTCCGGATTGCGTCTCTCATTCGATTTGCTCGCGCTGAATTTCCTGGTACAATATTTTGCGATAGCTTTCAGAAGCACGCTCGAAGGGCACGGACATTTTATCGTTACAAGCAAAATGCTTATCACTTTTAATGTCCTTGTTTTCCTTTTCACAGTGGCGGTGTATTTATTTAAACTCCCTGTTTATTATCTCTCCGCAGCATTTCTCTCTTCGTCTTTAATATATTTATCGCTAACCTTAATCGCGAAGAGAAAGCTTTTACACGGGCTTCATTTCAGTTTCAGGAAAATCAACACACGCAGTTTACGCGCCTATTTCGGTTTCGGTTTCAATATGCAGGCTGCCTCGGTTTTTATCGCGGTCCTGGATCCCGCAATCAAATACATTTTCGGAAGCCTAATTTCGCTTTCCACCGTCACCAATTATGAGATCGCCAGGCGGATCAGCATCGCTCTCTCAGGACTTTATCAGAATTCATTCCGTCACCTGATAACTAAAACCAGCAGCCTCGCGAACGATGAAGAAAAGCTTTCTTTCCTTAAAGGTGATGCCCTTACATTTTCAAAGATCGGCGTGCTTTATTCAAACATCGTTTACGGAGCAGGCAGCATTTTTCTGTATCTGCTGATCATTCTTGCATTCCGGGAACCGTTTATATTTTACCTGCTCGCAATATTACTTGCAGGCGATGCCTTTCAGCCGCTGGTATATACCGGCTATTCATTTCTGCTCGGCACGGCCAAAACTTTCGTGATCCTGATGGTCCACTTTATTCAGCTGATAATGATAACCGGTATTGTGTTTTTATCGGCTTATTTCTTCTCTGACCCGGCCGGACTTGCTGTTTATCCGCTTGCAATTATAGTTAGTATGCAGATAATATACCATTATGTGCTGGAAGGGAAAGGAATACATATTAATAAATATTATGCTGATTCTTCATTCCATAAATTTCTTCCGACCTTCGCCGGTATGTTATTAAGCCTTTTTTTTTATAAATATTTTCCCGGACTGCTTTCATATTACCTTTCTGTTTTCTGCCTGGTTACACTGGGCCTGAACTTTAAGCTGCTGAAAATTTATTACCGTGCGTTTCTTCCTTCAAAAAATAATTTGGCGGGTTAAAGACAGAAGTGAAACAAAATAAGTTCTCGATCATAACCCCCTCATACAATCACGGGGAATTTATAGAAGAGACCATATTGTCCGTCCTTAATCAGAATTACTCCGCATTTGAACATATAGTTATGGACGGAGGTTCAACGGACAATACAAAGGACATACTGCTTAAATATCCTCATCTTATATGGTCCAGCGGAAAAGACCGCGGACAGGGGCACGCGATTAACAAAGGTTTTGCCCGCGCCGAAGGAGATATTATAGCGTGGCTCAATTCTGATGATTACTACGGTCCCAATGTTTTTAATCTTGTCAATCAATTTTTTAATGAACACCCCGGAGTCTACTGCGTTTACGGTGATATTTCCTACGTCAGTTCAGACGGCGGCTTCTTAAAGTTGATCAAAGGGGAGAATGTAAACTACCGGAGTATAATCTGCAGGCCGGATCTTGTTAGGCAGCCCGCCACTTTTTGGCGGCGAGAAGTTATTAATTCGATTGGCAGCCTGGATGAGTCGCTGCATCTTGTTATGGACCTTGACTTTTTCCTCAGAATGTTTAAAAAATATCCTCCCGGATATTTAGAGGCTAATCTCGCTTTCTTCCGGTTTTACGCGGAGAACAAGACCCTCTCTTCATTCCGCAGACAGGTAAAAGAAATGCGCGAAGTTGTCCACCGCTATGAAAGGCCCGCGCCGATTAGTTTTTATAAGTTCCTGTTCGGGCGTTATCTCGACAGTCTGCCGCAGGAACATCTGTTAAGCAGAATTTTTACTCCCCTGAGGAAGAAACCTTGAGTAAGCATATTCTGTTTCTGGATCACGATGTAAACTACTCCGGATCAACCGTGAGTATGCTCAGGATTATTGAGGAATTAACAGCCGAAGGGTTTAAGGTCTCACTCTATACGCCAAAAAACGATGAACTGGCTGCCGGACTTAAAATACCCGGCATTGAGATTTATAAATTCAAATTCCCTCTCATTAATTCGCTTGCGCTTGATACACATTTTTCGGCTGAACCGGCTTTTAACGGGCCGCGGGGCTGGATGTTGTTTCTGATCAATAGAATCAAGTATTCGCTCGGCGTTAAATTAATTTCAGGTGTCATCGGTAAATGCAATCCGGATCTGGTATATGTTAATGAACACGCGATCATTCAGGGCGCCGAGGCAGCGGGCAGAAAAGGTAAAAAGTGCGTCGTACATCTGAGGAGTTGTTTTAATTACGGCAAAAACTCTTATCCTCACAAACTAATTAAAAAAAATATAAACAAATACTGCAGCGCCGTCTTTGCTATTTCCGGTATGGAAAAAGAGATGCTTGATCTTCCCGCGGATTCTAAAATCAGCGTTGAAACCGTAGGTGAATTTCTCCCCGAAAAACCTGTTGCGGTTTCTAAAAGCGCCGAAGAAATTAAAAAAGAGTACTACATTCCTCCGGGCAAAAAAATTGTGTTATCGATGGCGGGCATCCTTAATATCAAAGGAGGCCTGATCTTTCTGAAAGCAGCAGAAATTCTCCGTTCAAAATACGAGAATGTTGTCTTTGTCCTTGCAGGCAAGATTTACCATGACGGAAGCGACAAGATCGCATACTATTGGAAAAACTGCAGCCGCATAATTAAACGGCTCGAAGCAAAACGTTCACTCTTTGTCACCGGCGAAGTTCAGGATATCAACGAATTGCTGTACATCGCCGATATCGTAACAGTGAACTCAATCGAATCACATTTCTCCCGTCCGGTAATCGAAGCGTGGTCGCACCGCAGGCCGGTTATCGCGAGTGATGTTCAGCATCATAAAAATATGATTTCGGACGGTATCGACGGCCTTTTATACGACAGCGTTAACGCGCTTGATCTGGCTGCAAAAATTGAAGAGCTTTTATCAGATCCTGCTAAGTGTAACAGTTTAGCGCTCGCGGGATTTGACAAAACCGTGAATGTGTACTCAAAAGACAACACGCTCGGGAAGATTGTCCGCGCCTGTAAAAGGCTTACGGAGGAAAACGCTTGATCCGTCTTTCAATCATCCTCGTAAATTACAACCTCGCCCCTGAGGCTGACGTATGCCTTGAGAGTCTCGATAAATATATTGACCGCGGAACAACTGAGGTCATCGTTGTCGATAACGGCTCCACCGAAAAAAACTTGAAAGAAGTCGCGAATAAGTACAGCGGTAAAGCCTCTTTTTATTTTATTGAAAAAAATCTTGGTTTCGGCGGAGGTAATAACTACGGCGCGTCAAAAGCTAACGGTGAAATACTCTGCCTGTTGAATACGGATACGGTCATTGAAAGAAATATTTTCAGCGAGGTAATTGAACTGTTCGACAGGCATCCAGAGATAACTGTTCTCGGGCCAAGATTAAAGAACCTTGAGAATATCACCGAATATTCAATCGGCGAATTTCCCACAACCGGTTCCGAATTCCTGAGGATATTTTCACCGGGCGGAAGAAAATCAGATGCATATTTGCAGAATTTATCATCAGGCGAACCAAAACTTTTCCCCGTCGACTGGGTTACGGGTGCCGCATTTTTTGTCCGCAGAGACGCGTTTGACAAAGCTAAAGGGTTCGATGAAAACATTTTTATGTACAATGAAGAAACCGATTTGTGCAAAAGGATTACTGCGGCCGGTGGCAGGGTTTACTTTTACTCATCTGACGGGATCATTCACATCAAAAGCGTAAGTTCGCGGAAGAATTATTACCTGTTCACAGTCAGGAGTTATGAAAGCAAACTCTATTACCTCGAGAAGCACTTCAACGGAATGGAGGGGCTGATAGTCAGAAAAATGCTTGGCGTTCAGGTTCTGGTTCAGATGATACTGTGGTTTTTACTGATCCCTTTTTATCCTTCCAGATCCATTGGCAAACTAAAAGGTTTTGGCAATATATTTGCGAAGATCGTCCGTTCACTATTTAACTTTAAACTTCTTGGCAGGTAAAATACAATATAACATCTGCATCGACTGCCGTTTCATTTTCCCTAAAATGGACGGCATTGGGAGATATCTTTATCACCTCCTCGACAGCATAACAAAACTTGCTTACGATGATCCGTCACTGCGGTTCACGGTTTTGGAAGTGGATGAGTTTAAAGGGAAATCTGTTCTCCGCGCGCTTGAGGACAGAAAGAATATAAAGTTTGTTCCCCTCAATCTGAAACCCCTCGGAATTAAAAACCATTTTCTGCAAAGCAGAATAGATAACCTTGGCATTGATCTTATTCACTACGGGCAGTTTGATCTTCCCTGGTTTCTAAAAATTCCTGCTGTCACCACAATACATGATCTTAATCCGCAATTCTTCCCCGGATTTTTTGAAGGCGCTTCGGGTAAGTTTAAGCAAACTTATTCACGCTTATGCAACTACGCTGCGCTTGCAAAATCAAAAGGGATAATTGCTATTTCGGCAAATACAAAAAATGAATTACTTGACCGCTTCGGCAAAAAATATGATGACAGGATAAAAGTAATTTATGAAGGAGTTGATTCCGAATTTGCGGGCCGGAGCAAATCAAAAAGTGTTGAGGAAACCTTGGCAAAACTCAGATCGAGATATGATCTGACAAATTATTTTCTGTATGTCGGCAATAACCGCCCGCATAAAAACATTAAAAGTATGCTCGAAGCATTTTCCGCGTTTAAACAGAATGATACTCAAAACTTCAAATTTGTAATTGCCGGGAATATGATGGAGCGGTTCGGCAGTGTCCGTGAGTATTCAAATCAATACGGCTTAACAGGATCACTTGTTCAGCTAACACCGGACGAGGATGAGCTCATAGCTTTATACAAAGGATCGCGCGCGCTTGTTTATTGTTCACTATCCGAAGGGTTCGGCCTTCCGATTCTTGAGGCAATGCAGTTGGGCACTCCCGTTCTTACGTCAGATGTCAGTTCAATGAGTGAAATTGCCGGCGATGCGGCCATTAAGGTTAACCCGGTGGATATACCTGCCATCACGAAGGCGATGAATGATGCCGCGAGTGATAAGGCTGCGTTGGTTTCGTATTCTCAAAAAGGAATTCTCCGTGCGGCAGAATTTACCTGGGAAAAATGCGCGGAAAAAACATTGAACTTCTATCTTGAAATTTTGAAGATAAAATAAGTACCCCAAAAATTTTGTAGGGGAGTGGGCTTGCCCCTCCCCGCGGCGCATTACGGTTCAATCATCATAGCATCCCGGCAAATTTCCCGCACCCGTATTTCAGCACCGGGACTGCGTTGGTTTAGTTTTCTCTAAAAGGGATTCTTCGTGCGGCAGAATTTACCCGGGTAAATGCGCGGGAGTTACTCATGCATGTTATCTCAAAATATTGAAAACAAAAGCTTTTACTCCCAATACCCATACCGTCTTAGGCTCATGTCTTAGCAACCGTTTTCTTTTTATTCAACAAAACAAATAAGTTGTATGCGGCAAATCCACAAAATGGAAGCATTGCCGTTTTCATCATAGTCTGATATCTGGGCAAGGGCATAAAGGACATCGCAATTACCGTTGAACTGATAAAGAATAAATAAAACCACCCGTACCTCCCCCAAGAATAGCTTGCGAACGCCCCGTAAATAAATAAAAATAAAATAAGAATAGCGGGAGCCAGATATGCAACATTATTTACCTTGCTATAATTAGGATAAAAATACCAAAAATAAAAAAACTTCGCTCCGACATTTATTACTGCGCTTGCAGGGTGTGCACTGTAATATTCACCGACTTCCCTGACGTAAATGCGGCTCATATTAAGTTCGAAATCATAATTTTTATAATCTCTAATTTCCTTTAACAAGGCGGGATTGCCCCAATATCCCAACTCTGATTTGTTATTGCCACGATACAAATTAAGTCCATAACTTGTGGTAAGAGGAACGAACTGATGAAAAGCATAATAATTTCTTATACTCCAGGGAGCAAGAGTTAATAACACGAAGAGAGGTATAAATATTGCTGATCTATATTTTTTCATCAGAAAGAGCATTAGTGAAACCGCTCCCAAAAATACAACTGCTTCCGAACGCATATATATCACCAATGAAAAAAGTAAACCCACCGCTAAATCAGCTTTTCTAAATTCACTCCTAAAACTTAATACATACAAAATCAATAAAGTCAAAAGTTGGTATAATACCGTAGGGGTAAACGAAAGGCTGCCAATTATGAATTCCGGAATTAATGCAAACAAGAAAGAGGCGATCAGAGCAGGATTCTCACCAAACAATTTCTTGGTAAAAAAGTAAATCAAATACAATGTCATTAATGAAATTATAATCTGTGCGGTGTAAATTAGCCAGTTTCGTAAATCGAAATTATCTAAAAGCATAAATGGGAGAAGAAATGCAACATATCCGGGTGGCATATAAGCGGAAATAAATGGTTTTACGCCCGGTGTATAATGATGCTCAATTATCTGCTCATCAATTCGAAATAGGCTATACCCATTGCCGTTTAATAAGTTTTTAGCCAGTTCACCATATTCCCAATAGTAGTCCTTACCCGGATCAGGAAGGATAAAACTTGAGAATAATCGAACCGCCAATGCAAATATTGCTATAAGATGAATTTTATTCATAGCCCCAATATATATCAGTTGACTTATTCATTCAAATTCCGAAATCGTCACACCGAGTTGCCGGATAATACATATTTTAATAACCTAAAATGTTCCCCGCTTTTTTTTATCTTTAAGGTTTGTATTGTTTAATTATCGGTTATTTTGAACCAAAATCCAATAAAAGACCTTAAAATCCTCGAATTAATTACCCTTTTCAGCGTGGGGGGGGCAACCGAAACGGTGGTCTCTCTGGCATCGGGACTGAAGGAACTTGGCTGTAATGTCGAAATCGCAACCGGTCCGAACATTGCGTCTGAGGGGAGTATGTATGAAGAGGCCGCCCAACTGGGACTCACCGTGCATACGCTTCAAAACCTCAGGAGGGAAATTAATCTTATTAAGGATTTCTCTTTCATTTTCGAACTGGTCGTTTTTATAAAAAAAGGCGGCTACGATATTGTCCATACGCACAGCTCCAAAGCGGGAGTTGTCGGACGAATAGCCGCACGGCTCGCGGGTGTTAAAGTAATAGTTCATACTGTCCACGGACTCCCCTTTCACCGGTATCAGAAACCGTTAACCAAATACTTTTTTATTCTTGTAGAAAAAATCACTTCGCATTTTTGCGACGCGCTTGTCGCGGTTTCTTCCAAAATAATTGATACAATGGCCGGCTACGGAATCAGGAAGCCGGATAAATACCATTTGATACGCAGTTCATTCGATCTTAGCGCTTTTACGCCGGACGACGAAACGCGCCGTTCTTTGCGCGGTTCGCTGGGAATCGCCGATACCACGCTTGTACTTGCAAAGGTTGCCCGGCTCTCCCCCCTCAAAGGCCACAGTTATTTACTTGAAGCGCTGCGGCTTCTTAGGAGCGAGAACCTCGATCTTAAAGTTCTGCTTATCGGTAACGGAGAAATTGAAACCGAACTGAAACAGTTTGTGGATGATAACGGTATGCACGATTCGGTGATCTTTACCGGTTTAGTCACGCCCGAAAAAATACCGGCTTACCTGAACGCATCCGACGCGCTTGTTCACACCTCGCTTCTTGAAGGGCTCGCCCGTGTTCTGCCGCAGGCAATTGTTCTTGAGAAACCTGTCATTGTATTTGATCTTGACGGAGCGCCTGAGGTGGTTAGAGACGGATTCAACGGCTTCCTGATTGAACCGGAAAATATTGTGCAGCTCGCTTCAAGGATCCGCGAACTGTGCGCCGACCGGAATAAACTGATGCAGTTCGGCAAAGCGGGCAAAGAAATGCTCGCCGATATGTTCGACACGCGCAGGATGGTTGAACAAACTGCCGTGTTATATAAGGAACTTTGGGAAAGTAAAAAATGATCACCACTTCTTCCCAAAAATATTACCTCTTCTTCACTGACTTTGTAACGGTCAGTCTCGCTTACATTGTCTTTTTCATTCTGCGTGTGCAGACGGGCTGGTTTGATATTATTTATATGCCCGATTTCCTCCTCCCGATGCTTGTTATATTTTTCTACTGGTTTGTAATATTCACGGTCGTCGGGCTTTATAAATCGTGGTTCGCCCTCTCCCGTTTTGATGAAGCATCAAAAATATTCAAAGCTTCCTTTGTCGGGATCTTTGCATTATTCTTCATCATTTTTCTGGATGATTATTCGACCGGCGTTAATTACGACAGCAGAATGTTCATCGTGCTTTACTGGGGACTCTTCTTTACATTCGTTACGGGCGGACGTCTTGTAATTCGCAGCATTCAGCGACATCTTCTCGTAAAAGGCTTCGGGAGAAGAAACGCCATTGTTGTCGGTATGAACGAAAAAGGAAAACAGATTTACGACGACATTACTTCCCACAAGGCGCTCGGCCTTGATGTGGTTGGTTTTGTTACCGTTAACGGCGCAGGTGAGACTGAATACAAAGAGGTTAAGCTCCTCGGCGGCCATAATGAAATTAAAGAGATCATAAAAAACAACAACATCAGCGAAGTGGTAATCGCGCTTGAGAAGCACGATGAGGACCTTCTGATTAAACTGATTTCCGATGTTGAGAATGCTAATGTAGGGCTTAAAATTGTTCCTGATCTTTATGAAATATTAAGCGGACAGGCGCGCACCGCTCAGCTATACGGTTTCCCGCTAATCGACATACACCCGGTTCTGATGCCGGAATGGGAAATGAGCCTTAAACGTGTTCTTGATATTATTATTTCTATGTTCCTGCTCATCCTCGCTTCGCCCGTGATTATTATTGCGGTGATCGCAATTAAACTCAACAGCCAGGGCCCTGCGTTTTATCTTCAGGAAAGATGCGGGATAAACGGCAGATTGTTCCGTATTATTAAATTCCGGTCGATGTATGTTGACGCAGAAAAGCATACCGGCCCGGTCTGGTCAGTAAAAGACGATCCGCGTGTTACTCCGGTTGGTAAGATCATACGC